>CAYWNQ010000011.1:0-24186 GCA_964459695.1 uncultured Halobacteriales archaeon
CGGGGGCGTTCCGGCGGTTCGATCGGGTCGAGAACGAGGAGCGGTCGGCGGTTGCGGACAGCCCGAGCAGACAACCTGCGCTCCCGACAACTCCGGACGGAATCACGGTGGACCACGAGGAAGAACCCCCGCACGTCGCTAAACCCCACGACCCACTGGCGGTGTCTTTATCTGACCCGTGACCGACCTCCGGAACATGGACTTCAGCCTCCCCGACGAACACCGGATGACCCGGGAGTCGGTCCGGGAGTTCTGCGAGGCCGAGATCCGCCCCATCGCCCAGGAGATCGAGGACGAGCACCGGTTCCCCGCCGAGATCTTCGACCAGCTCGCCGACCTGGACATGATGGGCGTGCCAGTCGCCGAGGCGTACGGCGGCCTCGGCGGCGACCAGCTGCTGTACGCGCTGGTGGCCGAGGAGCTGGGCCGCGTCTCGGGCGCGGTCGGCCTGTCGTACGCCGCCCACGTGTCGCTGGCCTCCAAGCCCATCGAGCTGTTCGGCACCGAGGCCCAGAAGGAGCGGTGGCTCCGGCCGCTGGCGGAGGGCGACTACGTCGGTGCGTGGGCGCTGACCGAACCCGGGAGCGGCAGCGACGCCTCGGACATGGACACCACCGCGGTGCGGGACGGCGACGGGTGGGTGTTGAACGGCACCAAGCAGTTCATCACCAACGCCAGCGAGGCCGGCAGCGTGCTGGTGAAGGCCGTCACCGACCCCGACGCGGGCTACGACGGCATCTCGACGTTCATCGTCGACCCGCGCGACGACGACGGCTTCGAGGTCACGACGCTGTGGGACAAGATGGGCCTCAACGCCTCGCCGACCTGCGAGGTCCAGCTCGACGACGTCCGGCTGCCCGACGACCGGCTGCTCGGCGAGCCCGGCGACGGCTGGGACCAGACGAAGAAGACGCTGGACGGCGGGCGCATCTCCATCGCCGCGCTGTCGGTCGGGCTCGCCCAGGGCGCCTACGAGGCCGCCAGGGAGTACAGCACCGAGCGCGAGCAGTTCGGCCAGCCCATCTCGGAGTTCGACGCCATCCGGAACACGGTGGTGTCGATGGACCGGAAGATCGAGCGCGCCCGGCTGCTGACCCACAAGGCCGCGACGCTGTACGACGAGGGCGAGGACGTCACCCGGATCTCGTCGCTGGCCAAGCTCGACGCCTCGGAGGTGGCCCGGGAGGTCGCCGAGGACTCGGTCCAGGTCCACGGCGGCTACGGCTACACGGAGGACTTCTCGCCCCAGCGGTTCTACCGCGACGCCAAGCTGATGGAGATCGGCGAGGGCACCAGCGAGATCCAGCACCTCGTCGTCGGTCGGGAGCTGGGCCTCTGAGGTCGCTCACTCGTCGGCGGTCGACAGCTCGTCGGGCAGGAGACCGAACCGGAGCACGTCCACCCGCTCGCCGTCGGTGAACCACTCGTCCCGGAGTCGGCCCTCCTGGACGAAGCCGACCTTCTCCAGCACCCGCGCCGACGCCTCGTTGTGCTCGAACACGTGGGCGAACAGCTTCGCCAGCCGGCGCTCGGCGAACGCGTAGCGACACAACGTCCGCACCGCGTCGGTCCCGTGTCCCTCGCCCCACGCCGACGGCGCGAAGAAGTACCCGACCTCGGCGGTGCCCGCCGTCTGGATGACGTCGTTCAGGCCGACGGTGCCGATGGCCTCGCCGTCGACGCAGGCCAGCAGGTGCACGTCGTCGCCCTCGCCGATGGACTCCCACCACTCGCGCTCCTCCCGGCCGTCGATCGGGTCGATGGTCCCGAGTCCCGGCCGGACGTCGGGGTCGTTGATCCAGCGCTGGAGGTCGTCGAGGTCCTCCTCCTCGACGGTGTGGAGGTCGACGGACTCGCCCTCCAGGAACAGGGGACCGGGCATGGTCGACACCACGCCGGTGGTGGCCTTGAGTGTACTCCCGGCGTGTCAGGCGGTGACACGCCGGTACTGGAGCTCCCGCGCCAGGCCCACGACCAGCCGGTCGAGGCCCCACGCCGCCAGGACGTAGCCGACGAGGAAGCCGGCCGCGCGGACGAGGTCGACGACACCGACCTCTGCGGCGCCGGACTCGGCGAGTCGCCGGCCGGCCAGCGGCACCCGATCCAGCACCGCGACGAACGACTCGAACCCGACGACGGCGACGGCGCCACCCAGCGCCAACGCCGCCACCCAGACGACCGACTCCCGGCGGCCAGGTCTGCGCTCGGCGAGGTACGACCGGACCCGGTCGGGGCCGTCGAGCGCCGGCGAGGTCGCCGTGTACTGGCGGTGGGCCTCGTTGGCCACCACCAGCGCGAGCCCCACCCAGAGGGCGACGGCCAGCCCGGTGGTCACCAGGCCGGGGTCGGTGCCGGGTGCGGCCGTCGTGAGCAGGTCCACCAGCGCTCCGGTGGCCCGGTCGACGACGGCGACGAGCAGCCCGTAGATCGCCAGCGTCAGCAGGCTCCCGCTGGCCGGCGTCCGGACGCGGTGCTCTGCCATGCCTCCGCCTGGCGGCCGACCGCCATGAAACCCCGGGGCTTCCCTGGCGGTACTCACGAACGCCACCGCCTTCTCTGAACAGCGCCGACTGGGGTGCAGGGGTGGACTCCGGGTCCGGACCTCCCGTCAGATCGGTCGTTCCGCCGGGAAGCCCGGCTCAGGTTCCCACGTCATCGCCGCCCGAGGCGCACCGCTCGGCCCCGACCGGGCAGCGTCGGACGCCCGGGTCACCGGGCGGGCCGAAGCCATTTTGGCCTCACCCGGCCACACTCTCCCCATGGCCTTCCGGCGGCTCCTCCGGGGCGACGTCACCGACGAGCAGCTCGCGTCGGTGGCCGCGGAGGTGGTGCGCCGGTACGGCGAGCCCGACGAAGCGCCGGATCTGGCCCGGCTGGAGGCCGACAACTGGCTGTCCGCGCCCTGCGTGGTCAACGACCGGTGGTTCGTGAAGGTCATCACCGACCAGCACACCCTGGTCCACGCGCTGCTGACAGCCGGCCGCAACGTCGGCGCGTTCTCCTCGGGGGTCGAGGGGTTCTTCCAGCGGTTCGACGACCCCGTCGAGATGGCCGACCACGAGCTCGCGGCCACCGAGCGGATGCGCGAGCTCGGCGTCAACGCGCCGGAGCCGATCGAGGCCTTCGCCCACGAGGGGTTGGGGGTGCTCGTGCTGGAGTACCTCCCCGAGTTCCGGGTGCTCGACCAGCTCGAGGCGGCGGAGGCCGAGCCCCTGGTGGGGCCGCTGTTCGGTGCGCTGGCGACGATGCACGACGCGGAGCTGGCCCACGGCGACCTGCGGGCCGAGAACGTGCTGGTGCTCGACGGCGCGGTGTACTTCATCGACGCGACCAGCGTCCGGGCCGACGCGGTCGAGGAGGCCCGGGCGTACGACCTCGGGTGCGCGCTCGCGGCGCTGGAGCCCGTGGTGGGCGCCACCGCGGCGGTCGCGGGCGCCGCCGAGGCCTACGGGGACGACGACCTGCTCGCCGCGCTGGGGTTCCTGGACTTCGTCAACATGCGCCCGGACCACGCCTTCGACGCCGCCCACGTCAAGGGCGAGATCGAGAAGGTCACGAGCTAGCAGGATTTTTCCCGGCGGCGGCGCAAGTCTTGCCGAGACGATGAGCCAGCAGACCCAGGACCCCCACCAGCACTACATCGCCGGCGAGTGGACCGACGGCGCCGGCGACGACACCTTCGCGTCGGAGAACCCCGCGACGCGCGAGACCCTCGGGAGCTTCCACCGGGCGACGGCGGCCGACGTCGAGCGGGCCGTGGCCGCCGCCGCGGCCGCCAGCGACGAGTGGCGCGACCACTCCTACATCGACCGCGCGGAGTACCTCTGGGAGGTGTTCCACGAGCTGCGCGAGCGCCACGAGGAGCTGGGCGAGGTCGTCACGAGGGAGTGCGGCAAGGAGATCAGCGAGGGGAAGGCCGACGTCACGGAGGCCTGGCACATGGTCGAGTGGGCCGCCGGCAACGCCCGCCACCCCCACGGCGACGTGGTACCCTCCGAGATCCCCGAGAAGGACGCCTACATGCGCCGCCAGCCCCGCGGCGTCGTGGGCTGCATCACGCCCTGGAACTTCCCCGTCGCCATCCCGTTCTGGCACATGGCGGTGACGCTGGTCGAGGGCAACACCGTCGTCTGGAAGCCCGCCGAGCAGACGCCGTGGTGCGGCCAGGTGATCGCCGAGATGTTCGACGACGCCGGCGTCCCCGACGGCGTGTTCAACCTGGTACAGGGGTTCGGCGACGCCGGCGACGCCATCGTGCAGGACGACCGCGTCGACACCGTCCTGTTCACCGGCAGCGCCGAGGTGGGCCACTCCATCGCCGACACCATCGGCGGCAGGCCGGGCCGGGAGGTCGCCCTCGAGATGGGCGGCAAGAACGCCGTGGTGGTCACCGAGGCGGCCGACCTCGACGTGGCGCTGCACTCGGCGGTGATGTCCTCGTTCAAGACCACGGGCCAGCGCTGCGTCTCCAGCGAGCGGCTGATCGTCCACGAGGACGTCTACGACGAGTTCAGGCGCGAGTTCGTCGACGTGGCCGAGGACGTCGCGGTCGACGACCCGCTCGACGAGGACACGTTCATGGGCCCCGTCGTCGACGAGAGCCAGGTCGAGAAGTTCCACCGCTACAACGACCTGGCCCGCGAGGAGGGCGCGAACGTGCTGGTCGACCGCGCGGACCTGCCCGACGAGGAGATACCCGACGGCCACGAGGAGGGCCACTGGGTCGGACCGTTCGTCTACGAGATCGACTACGACCCGGAGCTGCGCTGCCTCACGGAGGAGGTGTTCGGCCCCCACGTGGCCCTCGTCGAGTACAGCGGGGACGTCGAGCGCGCGATCGAGATACACAACGACGTGCCCTACGGACTCGCCGGCGCCATCGTCAGCGAGGACTACCGCCAGCTGAACCACTACCGGGACCACGGCGAGGTGGGGCTGGCCTACGCGAACCTCCCGTGCATCGGCGCGGAGGTCCAGCTGCCGTTCGGCGGGGTGAAGAAGTCCGGCAAGGGCGCCCCCAGCGCCCGCGAGGTCATCGAGGCCGTCACCGAGCGGACCGCCTGGACGGTGAACAACTCGCGTGACATCGAGATGGCCCAGGGGCTGTCGGCGGAGATCAAGACGAGCGAGGAGTAGCTGGAGCGGTGCTCCCGGCTAGTACTCCGCCAGTTCCACGCCGGGAATCCGCTCGAAGTCCTCGACGTTACGGGTGACCACCGGCTCGTCGTGCACCGCGGCGGTCGCTCCGACCACGATGTCGTTCACCGCGACCCGCTCGCCCTGCCGGCGGAGGCGACCGTCGATCCGTCCCGCCTTCTTCGCTATCCGCGCCGTCGTCTCGACCGTCGGTCGCCCCGAGAGAACGGCCTCCAGCGTCCGAACCTCCTCTTCGGTGCGTTCGGTGTACCCGACGCCCACGTACAACTCGTAGACGACCTGTACCGGGACTCGCTGGGGGACGCCGGCGTCCTCGAGTGCCGCCGCCATGGCCGTCGCTCCCTGGTCACCGTCGATCAGATCGAGGAAGAACGACGTGTCCAGGATCATCCGTCGAGTCGGTCGACCAGCTCCCCAGCGTCGCGGGTCGCGTCGTCGTCGACGGCCTCGAGGACCTCCCGGACGTCGTCGCCCTCGGTCGACGACCACAGCCCGACCAGGTCCAGCAACGAACCCCGACTGACGAGCCGTTCGACGGCCTCCGAGAACGTCTCGTCCTCGCGTTTCTCGGCCCGGAGGCGCTCGTAGACGTCCTCGTCGAGCCGAATCGTCTTCGACCCCATGTGTATACGTCGTATACAGACGTCCTTCAATCCTCCGGCGAGCGGGCGATGCCCGGCGCGCCGACCGCCGGGTCGACGGCGCGCCGAGCGTGGCGTGGCGGCCGATCTCCGTTGCCGTCGCGACGAGAAAAGCGTCGCTCCGGCGTGTGGTGGTTGGCCGCGATTCCGGATAAACCCTCGGAGTCAGTCCCGCCGGTCGGACAGCGCGGGGAACTCCTCGCGGACGCGCTGGACCCGGCCGGGGTCGACCTCGGCGGTGACCAGCGTGGGTTCGTCGCCGGCGCCGGCGACCGTCGTCCCCCACGAGTCGGTGACCCGCGACCGGCCGAGCAGTTCGGCCTCGCCGACCGGTCCGGCGCCGTTGGCCGTCGCGACGTAGCAGAGGTTCTCGACGGCGCGGGCGCGCTGGAGCGTGGTCCAGTGCTCGACGCGGGGGTACGGCCAGGCGCTGGGCACGGCCACCAGCGTGACGCCGGCGTCGACCAGCTCCCGGTAGCGCTCCGGGAACCGGAGGTCGTAGCAGGTCGTCGTGCCGACGGTGAACCCCTCGAACTCGGCGACGCCCGGGGCGTCGCCGGGGACGAGCAGGTCGGCCTCGGCGGAGTCGTAGCCGAACAGGTGGTGCTTGCGGTACACCGACAGCCGCTCGCCGTCGCGGTCGAACAGCGCCGCGGTATTGGCGAGCCCCTCGGGCGCCGGGACGGCCTCGCCCGCGGCGCCAGAGGCCGCCAGGTCCTCGACGACGCTGCCGGCCAGCAGCCCGACGCCGTGGTCGGCGGCCAGCCCCGACAGCCGCGAGAGCCGGTCGCCGCCGAGGGGTTCGGCGACCCGCTCGTAGTCGTCGAAGGCGAAGTAGCCGACGTCGAACAGCTCCGGGAGCACCACCAGGTCGGCGCCCCGGTCGGCGGCGTCGGCGACCGCCGCCTCCGCGCGGGCCAGGTTGCCCTCGACGTCGCCCGCGTCGACCGCGAGCTGGGCCAGCGCCAGCCTCACGACAGCCCCAGCTCCTCGCGCAGCGCCGCCGCAAGGTTCTCCAGCTCGTCGTCGAGGTTGGCCTCGAAGTAGCGCTCGACGCCCGGCACCCGACCCTCGACGACGAACCGGATGACCAGCCGGGTGCCGCCCTCGGTCTCGGTCAGGTCGTGTTCGCCGACGACCCGGAGCACCGACGAGGTGCCGACGAACGCCACCGACTCCGGCGGGGTGCGCTCGGTCTCCTCGGTCTCGACGGTCACCGTCGCGTCGACGACGGGCACCGGAACGGCGACGTGCCACGCCGCCGACCCGTCCGCGTGGGTCTCGAAGTCCTCGACGACGCTGATGGCGCCGGCCCGTTTGGCCGGGTCGGCGATGAACTCCCACACCGCCTCGCGCGGCGCGTCGAGCTCGAGGCGTCGTTCGACCCGGACGGTCATCCCCTCACTCCGGGGTGACGCGCCAGGTGGTAGAGCGCGCGCGTCCCCACTTCTCGATGTCGACGTCCTCGCTGTGCTCGGCGAGGCGGGGCAGCCGGGCGCCGACCTGCTTCGCCGTGAGCCCCAGCGAGTCGGCGACGTGCTTGGCCCGGAAGTACCGGTCCCCGCCGGCGGCGCGGTCCCTGAGGTAGTCGAGGATGCGCTCGTCGACGTCGCTGAGGTCGGTCATGGGCGCCCTAGGGGATTGTCGTCCTTAACGGTTTGCGACTGGATCGACGCCAGATGGTCGCTGGGTGGCGTGCGGTGTCTCTCGGGTGGGTGCCGCTCGATCGAGGGCCCGGGATAGCCCGGACCAACGAGGTACCGCCCCGGAACGTCCCGAGGCGCTGGACTCGGGCGGCGCTCGCGGGTCGCGTGAGAGCTGCAACCGGTCGAGCGCGCGGACTTTCCGCGGTCGCGGCGGTCACGGGACGGGTTGCGGTCGAGTCCTGGAGGCGTATCGACGGTTCGGCGAACTCGCGATCGACTATCCTGACCTCACCACCGTGTCCGGGCGAGTTAAGGCAGAGCCGGTCCTGCCCCCGGCCATGGCAACCATCAGCGTCGAGCAGCCGGTCGACCTGGACGAGCCGGTCCTCGTCGAGGGACTGCCGGGGGCCGGCCTCGTCGGCAAGATTGCCGCCGACCACCTCGTGGAGTCGTTCGGGATGGACTACCTCGCTGGCGTCACCTGCGAGGGCCTCCCCGACGCGGTGGTCTATCGCTCCGACAGCCGCGACCTCGTGCCGCCCGTGCGGCTGTACGCCGACGCCGACCGGGACCTCCTGGTCCTCCAGAGCGACGTCCCCGTCTCGCCGAGCCAGGCCGGCGGGTTCGCCGGCTGCGTCACCGACTGGATCGAGGACGTCGGCGCGCTCCCGCTGTACGTCAGCGGGCTCCCCGAGGAGAAGTCGCCCGACGAGGTGCCCGCGGTGTACGGGGTCGCCACCGGCGGGGCGGCCGGGCTCGTGGAGGAGGTGGACCTCGCGCCACCAGCCGAGGGCGGACTGGTCTCGGGGCCCACCGGCGCGCTGCTGGCCGAGGCCGGCCGCGCCGACCTGGACGCGCTGGGCGTCATCGCCGAGACCGAGGCACGGTTCCCCGACCCCGAGGCCGCCCGGATGGTCCTCACCCGCGCGGTCGAGCCCCTCGCGGGCGTCACGGTCGAGACGGACACCCTCGTCGACCGGGCCGAGGAGATCAGCCGCGCCAAGCAGCGCATCGCCAAGCAGATCCAGGAGGGTGGCGACGAGAGCTCCGAGGCCCAGCCGCTCCGGATGTTCCAGTAGCGGCGGCGACGGTCGGTCTCAGGCGGCCGACCCGATGGCCGTGAACAGCATCGACCGGAACTGGTCGCGCGAGACCCCGTCGCTGGGACCGAGTCCCTGCATGTGGGCGAGCGACACCTGCCCGCCACCCATCCTGGCGTGGCCCCCGGCGTCGGCCATCGGGATGTCCTCCACTGCACCCTCGAGGATGTCGCCGATATGGATGTCCTCGTCGCGCGAGCGGCCCGACACGTGGAGGGTGCCGTCGCTGGCGCCACAGACGACCGAGACCGACACCCCGGAGAGCCTGAGCAGCTCCTCGGCGGCCTGGGCGATGGCGTCGACGTTGTCGACCTCGCCGACGTCGCTCACCAGGAACGAGCCCTCGACCGACCGGTTGGCGATCGCCCGGGCACGGACGTCGAGGACCTCGGCGTCGACCTCCGGGTTGGCGACGCGGTCCAGCAGCGTGGCGTCGGCGGCGTCGTACAGGTACGCGCAGGCGTCGAACTCGTGTCTCGTGCACCCCCTCGAGAGGTCCGCCGTGTCCGACTGGATGCCGAACAGCAGCCCCGTCGCCAGCCGCTCGGGCAGCCTGGCCTCGCCGCCCCCGTCGGCCCGCAGGCCCCGATCGCGGAGGTACTCCGCCAGCAGCGTCGCGCACGCACCGTAGTCGGTGCGGACGTCGGTGAACGCCGTCCCCTCGCCCCGCCCGGGGTGGTGGTCGACGACGGCGTACGGCGACACGCCGCCGGCCCCGACGAACCCCCGTGGCTCGTTGTGATCGACGAGCACGACCGCGTCGCGCAGCTCCCCCCGATTCTCGATGCGCTCGAGGTCGAGGTCCAGGACGCTGCGGAACGCCTGGTTCTCCCGGTGGCGGATCGTCCCGGGGTACTGGATGACTGCGTCGGTGCCGACGGACCTCGCCAGGTGTGCGACCGCCAGCGCCGACGCCATCGCGTCCGGGTCCGGGTTCGGGTGCGTCAGCACCGACACCTGGTCGCGGGCGGCGAGCGCGCTGGCGAAGCGGTCCGCGGGCGTCCGGCGCCACTGCCGGACCGCCCAGGCGAGGACGACCACGACGCCGAGGACGCCGAGCGCGAGTGGGGCGACGGTGGCGAGTGCGCCGAGGACGCCCGGGACCGGGGCGGCTACCCCGCCGGTCATGGCCTACACCACCGGGGCGGTCCGGGAAGTACTTTCTCCCCGTTCATCCGTCACCCGGCGGTGGCGGTACGGTAGTCCTCGACCGCCGCCCGATACCCCTCCCGGTAGGTCGGATACCGGAACTCGTAGCCCAGCTCCCGGAGCAGGTCGTTCGAGCAGCGCTTGGAGGTCCGGATACGGCGTCGCGCCGGCGCCGACAGATCCCCGTCTGCGAGTCGTTCCTCGGTGGTCCGCTTGCGCGGCGGATCGACGCCGCACTCGGCGGCGAGCCAGTCGGCGAACGTCCACCTGTCGACGGGTTCGTCGTCGACCACCAGGACCACCGGCGGAGGTTCTTCGTGTTCCAGCAGGTATCCCACGGCAGCCGCCGCGTCCGCCCGGTGGACCATGTTGAGGTAGCCCGCCGTCACCGGCCCCTCCAGGTACCGGTCGAGCCGGTACCGGTCCGGGCCGTAGAGGCCGGCGAACCGGGCGACGGTCCCGTCGAGGCCCCGCTCGCCGGCGTACTCGCGGGCCAGCCGCTCGGCCTCGGCGAGCACCCGGGTCTTCTCGGTCGTCGGCTCGACGGGCGTCTCCTCGGTGACCCAGTCGCCCCCGTGGTCGCCGTAGACGCCGGTGCTGGAGGTGTAGACGAGCCGTTCCGGCGGCGCTGCCCGCCCCGCGAAGTGGTCGACGGTCGCGCGGAGGCCGTCGACGTAGACCTCGCGGGCCGCCTCGGGGCCCCGCCCGCCCGAGGAGGCCGCGAACACCACGGCGTCGACGTCGGGCACCGCAGAGAGCTCAGCCGGTTCGGTCACGTCGGCCCGGACCGCGGTCGCCCCGGCGGCCTCCACCGCGGCGGCGCCGTCGGCGGACCGCCGGACGCCGACCACCTCGTGCTCCCCGCCGAGCTGGCGGGCGAGCTCCAGGCCGACGTAGCCGCAGCCGAGGATGGCGACCCTCACGGCCCCTCCCGGGCGATGTGGTGGCGGAGCATCGCGAACTCCCGGAGCGTCATGGGGTATCGGCCCTCGACCTTGGACTGGATCTCCTTCGGCTCGAGCCGGCCGTCGACCGCCGCGGCGACGCGCTCGACGTCCATGACGGCGTTCGTCATGCCCAGCAACAGCTCGTCCCGGGCCAGCGCCGCCACGTCCGCGGCGTCCGGCGCGTCCGCCCTCACGGCGAACACCGCTGCGGCGTCCTCGAGGGTGAGTTCTGACGCCTCGCGGTCGCGGATCGCGCGGAGGGTCTCCCGGTCCAGCCCGGTCTCCGCGGCGACGGTCTCGACCCCGGCGTCCTCGACGACGGCTGCGAGTTCCGCCAGGTAGCGGCCGTACAGCTCTTCGGCGTCGAGGTCGCCCGGGTCCGATACGGCGTCGTGGAGCATGTTGCGGTGTTGGCCCGCCGCCCATAAGTCACCTCCCCCAGCCGGGCGAGCGCTCGTCCCGGTCGCCCCCGACGTCGCCCACGCCGCGAGGCCCGGCCGGCACGACCACCACGATGCCGGTCCGGAGGGCGAAGTCGATCCTGGCGGCCCTCCCCACCCGTTCCGGCCGACCGTCACCGTCGGCGTCGAACCTCGCCGTCCGCCCGTCGCGGACGTACCGGAGCGGCGCGACCGGGCCGCCCTGGCGGACCCGGACGACCAAGCGCTCGTAGCGCCCCTCGGCCTCGACCGTCCAGAAGTTCGTCGTGGCGTACCAGTAGCCGGGGACGGGAGCGACGGGCAGGCCCGCGGGAACGGCCCCGAGACGGGTCCGGAGTCGCCGGACGACGGTCCGGTCGAGTGCCTCGCCGACCCCCGTCTCGAGGGCCACGCGCCCCAGCCGGCGGGAGATGCGGGCCGCGTCAGCGACGACCTCGCGCTTCGGCTGGGTCGCGGCGCTCCGGAGCATCGCCGCGACCGACACCCGGAGGCGCGACGCGAGCAGGGCCCGTCGGGTCGCGTCGATGGACCCGTCCCGGGAGACCGCCGCCGCGACGACCGCCTCCGTGGCATTGCCGTCGACGATCGCAATCGCACGACCCGCCGTCGTGTTCCATCGGCCCAGGGCCGCCTCGAGGATGGCCCGTCGTCGGTCGACGCCGGCGCGCCTGAGCTCCGCCCGCATCCGGTCCCGGACCGCCGCGACGCCCGCCGCCACGGCCTGCTCCAGGCGTGCGCGGCGCCGGTCGAGGGTCCGGTTGGGTCGGACCGACTGGAGCTCGCCTGCCGCCCGCAGGGTCGCTGCCGCGCTGCGCAGTTGCACGGTCTTCTCTCCCAGGAGGGCCGAGACCGCCCCGGACGAGACCTCCTCCCGGGGCACCGTGAACAGGTTCAGGTTCCGGGTGGCCAGCGGGCGGAACCGGCCCGCACCGACGAGCCCGACCTCTCGGCGCTCCACGGCGCCGGTGGTGAGGTACGCCGGCGCGGCGTCCACGACGACCTCGCGGGACCCCGCGATGTCGTCCACGATCGGCCGGCAGTCGTGACTCCGTGCGTGGCGTCTGGCGTCCATCGCCGCCGCCAGCGAGTGCAGTGAGCTCCCCCCGTCCGCGAGGGCGTCGTCGACGTGGCTCCGGGTCGACCGTCGGTTCTCGGCCCGGCGCTCCAGCGCGGCGCGGACGGCCGCGAGATACGCCCCGCGCGCCGCGACGCGGGCCTTCGCGGCCACCGACGGGTACGGGGTCGGTGCGTCCAGCAGGGCGGTCCGACGGGACGCGATTGCGTCGGCCAGCCGGGCCGGCGGGTTGGCCCGGTAGGTCCCCAGATCGCCCCGGGAGACCGACACCGACGTGCCCCGGACGCGCTCGTGGAGTGCGACGAGGTCCTCGGTCACCCACCGACGGAGGCCGGAGGGCCGGCGACCGTGGACGACCACCGGCTCCGACTCCAGTCTACCGGCGGCCGCCAGGCCGGCGACCTCGTCGGGGCCACCCCGACCCGCCACCAGTCGCTCGACGGCACGGTCCTCGATCCCGGCCAGGTTCGGCCCGTTCAGCGGCCCACCTGGTTCGTGGACGCTCGCGATGCCGCGCCGCGGCGCGTGACGCGAGGGCGCGTGCCGACCGACGACGCCGACGCGGACCCGATCGACGATGCGACCGGTGGTAGTGGTGCGCTCGTCACCCCGGGTCCACTCCCGGACGACGCGACGTTCGACGCGTCGCTCGTAGGTCCGGAGCCGGTGGTAGCCGGCCGGAACCGTCACCCGTGGCGTTCCCGTCGCCGAGGTGACGGTGTACTCGACGTGTCGCTCGCCGGCCTCCCACCCCTGGCCCGGCGGGTCGCGTGGCGCCGAGGAGGACACCCGCGAGGTCGCCGCGACGAGCCGGACCTCCGCGCTGTAGGTCCGGTTCAGGACCCGACTCAGGTTCTCGCGGACGGCACGGAGCCCCCTGTCGGCCGGCCGCCCGACCTCGACCGTCGTGGTGTCCTCCGGCGCGACCCGCGTCGCGGACTCGACGCCCCGGGCACCGAACTTCGCGACGCCGTCGGGGACTCCCACGCCGACGCCGAGGTCCGTGGCCGCGGTCCTCGCGGTCGCCTTCCGGAGCGCCGACACCGCACCCCGGCCGGGACAGCCCAGCGTCGTCCGCTGGAGCGACAGCAGCCCGCGGTTCGTCGCGAGTTCGAGGTGGCGGGTCGCGACGACGTTGGCCACCGGGGCGCCGCCGTACTGGGCGTAGCCGCGGGCCCACGCGACCGCGTAGAGCTGGGCCGTGACCTGGCGGGCCAGGCCGAACCGGGTCGGGCCGGCGGCCAGCGCGCGCTCGAATCGTTCGACCCGGTCGTGGACGGCGAGCACCGGCGTCCCGACCACCACCGAGAGGGTTCGCCTGACGCGGTCGACGACGTCGCTCCCCCGGCGGGCCTCCAGCACGACGGTCGTCCGGACCCCGAGGGCGGAGCCGTTCGCTCCCGCTCGCCGGAGGTCGATCGACGCGAGTCTGGCGTCGACTGATCGGGCCCGCTCGAGCCGCGCCGTCGCGACGGTGTCGGCCTCGGTGACCGAGACCGTCGCCAGCCGGGCCTCGAGCCGATCGCGGATGCGGAGAGCGAGGGCGTCCTGGAACGGCTCGTCGAGTGCACGCCCGGCGGAGCTGTTCGCGGGGACGACCACCGGCGTCCGCATGGCGCGCTCGGCGGCGGTCCGGGTGGCGGCACGGAGCGCCCCGACCGCCTCGCTCCTGGCGCGCTCGAGCGACCGCTCGGTCGGGGGGTCGGCCCGGTCGCGTGGCCCGGTGTGGACCGACGCGGCGAAGGTCGCACTCCCGACGAGGAGCACCACCCCCACCAGCGCGAACGGCACCCGGGCACGGTCGTCGCCCGTCAGGTCCATCGCCGGACCACCACCTCGACGGTGCCGACGTCGACGGCGCGTGCGGCGGCCGTCGGCGAGTCGAACCGGGCCCGCATGTCGCTCTCGAGCCCCTCCGCGAGCCCCCGCCACAGCAGCGTGTTCGCCCGCCGGACCCCCGCGGGATCGACGTCTCCCGTGTCGGCGCCGGTCAGCGTCGCCATCCGGTCGTACCGCCGGGCGACGAGCGCCGCCACCGGTCCGTCCCCGGCCAGCGCGATCCGCGTCCGGCGCGCCGGGAACTGGCAGCGGATCACGCCGCGGGCGACGACGCGTGCCACCGCGTCGAACCCGTCGGCGGCAGCCGCCACCGCTCCGTCGGCAACCGGACGGCAGCCGCTGTCGACGGTGACCGCGACCGCCGCCGTCGTCGCCGCCGGCGGTGACCGCTCGCCCGCCCGGAGCGTCCCCGCCACGGGTGATCCCGGATAGGGCGCCCACGTCGCCAGGACCGTGGTCCGGCGGCCCGTCGCGTTCACGATCGCGTGGCGAACGACCGCCTCGTACCCGTCGGCGGCGTGGGTCGCCTGGCTCGCCCGGACGCTGAGGTTCCGGACCGCGGCGTCGGCGGCGAGGTCCAGGAGGGTGCCGTGAGCGGTCCGACGGACGGACTGGTCCCCTCGCCCGTCCGGATCGAGCGTGTACGGGACGGTCGTGGTCGAGGTCGCCAGCGCCTCCGCCGCCGGCGACGCGTCCGGCGTGGTGTGTCGCGCTCGGTCCTGGGCAACGACGACGCCGACGGCCGCCGACACGAGCAGCAGGGCGACGGCCACGTCGAGCACGGTGCTGACGGCGCGGCTCACCAGACCACCACCCTGAGCCGGCCGGGTGCGGCGACGCCCGGCCGGAGACGCACGCTGGTCCGCCGCGCCGCCCGCGGGGCGTCCGGCGGTGGCGCGGGTCCCACGGTCCACCGCCGGGATCCTGTCGTGAGACTGACGTTCACCCGTCCATCGACCGGGGGGACCGAGAGCCGGTCCGGGTCGGCGGCGGTGCCGTTCCACAGCCGGTCGTGGACCCGGTCGAGCGTTCGCTCGACGGGGGGACGATCGCCGGCGAGTGCGGCGATCCGATCGTCGAGGACGCCCGCGTGGAGCCCCACCGCGGCACAGACGGCGACGACGGCGACCAGCGCCGGCAGCGGCTCGACCTGGCCCCTACCCGACGAGGGTGACATCGACCTCCCTCCAGTGCACGCGGCGGGCCGTCAGCGACGGCGGGGCCGGTCGCCACCCGGCCCGGTCGTCGCGGGCCCGCGCCGCGAGGGTCCGGAGCGCCGCCGGCGTCTCGAACGCGCTGGCCGGCGGGTCGCCCGAGAGGACGGCCGCGAGCCGCGGGTGGTAGCCCACCGGGGTCACCCGGCCGGCGAACCCGGCGTGGGCCGCCCCGTCGGCGGTCCGGAGGCCGATCTCGCCGGCGCTGAGCCGGACCTCGGCGGCGTCCAGCGGGACGGCGCCGGTCGCGTTGAAGGGACTGGTCGCCACCCCGTCGATGGCCCGGGCGGCGCGGTCGGCGTCGGGCGGCGGGGCCGTGGGGAGGGCCAGCGCCGTCCCGACCAGCACCGCCGCCACCGTGGCGACCCCGAGATAGACGTACGGCACGTCGGCGAGCGGGTCGAACATGGGGTGGTTGGTCCCGTTTCCCTACATAAACCCTCAGGTCAGTGCCCCGGCGGCGACGAAGGTGCAGAGGTACGTGACGGTGGCGGCGAGGATGGACAGCCCGGCCCGGCGGGCGACGGGGCCGGGCGCCCGCCCGGTCTCTAGCCCGGCGGAGAGCGCCGCGAGCCCGCCGGCCAGGATGAGCACGTAACAGCCCACGGCGAGGCCCAGCGCACCGACCGCGAGCTCCTCGCCGAACGCGCCGGCCATGGCGACGGTCGCCCCGCCGACGAGCGGGGCGAAGACCGCCGCCGTGTTCGCGAGCGTCGCGGTGATGCCGCCGAGCTCGCGCCGGGCCTCCCGCTCGACGCGGGCGAGGGCGGCGAGGTGGTCGCCGAGGTCGTCGAGTGCCTCCCCGGCGGGCCGGCCCTCGACCGCGGCGAGGCCGAGCAGGTGGGCCGCGTCGCGGAACCTGGCGCTCGGGAGGTCGGCCAGGGCGCCGTCCGGACCGACGAACGCGGCCTCGACGCCGATTCCCAGCTGCTCCTGGCGCGCCACGGCCTCCCCGATGACGGCAGCCGTCTCGTCGTCGACGTCGGCGGCGGCGTCGGCGAGCGCACGCTCGACGGCGGTCCCCTCCCGGACCGCAGCACCGACGAGCGAGCAGGCGTCCGGGAGGCGCCGTTCGGCCGCCTCGACCCGCCGGTGGACGTGGAGGCGGGGGTTCGCGGCCACCGCGAGCCCCGCCCCTGCGGCCCCGCCGAGCGCTGCGAACGGGACCGTCCAGCCCGGCAGGGCAGCCCCGGTCACGAGAGCGGCCACGCCGCCTGCGGTGACAGCCGCCAGCACAGCCCGGCGGGGCCAGTCGGGGACCGCCGGGTGGTCCCGGCCGACCTGCGGCGCCGGGAACGCGGCCGGACGCGCTGCCAGCAGTCGCCTCCCGGCGACCCAGAGCGCGACCGGGAGGACGACGTCGTAGGTGAGGACCACGAGCGGGACCGAGGCGACCACCCCGGCCACCTCCGCGGCGGGGAGGACGGCGACCAGCGCGAGGGGCAGGATCACGCCGAAGGCGTACAGCGCCGTCGCGGGGCCGCGGAGCGTCGCCGCGGCGTCGGCGGCCTCGTCCCTGGCCCCCTCGAGGACGGCCTCGCGGGCCCGCTCCAGGGCGGCGACCTGCTCGTTCCGCGGGGCCTCGGCGGCGGCTTCCACGAGCGTCGCCGCCCTGGCCACGCCGGGGGTGTCACACGCCTCGCCCCAGCGTTCCAGGCCCGTGTCGCCGGTTCCGCGCGCGGCCCGTTCGGCGGCGGCGAGCCTGGCCGCCGCGGGGCCGTCGCCCGCCGCAGCGAAGGCGACCGCGGCCTCGGGACACGCCGACGCACGCATCCGCGCGACCAGCCGCGTGACGACGGCGATGGCGTCGCGCACGCTACGTCTCCGCCTCCCGTCCGCCTCCGCCCGCGTCGCCCGCCCCCGCCAGCGCAGCCGCGCGGTCGGCGACGGCCGACCGGACGTCGGCGTAGGACTCGCCGGGCTCGGCGAGGCCGGCCAGCACGGCACTGTTGCCCCTGTCGAGCCGACCCGTGCGCTCTCCCTCCCGGACCAGCGGCGCGAACTCCACGCCGTCGGCCGCCGGTCGCACCTCCTCGAGGCCGGCGAGCTGGTGGCTGGTTGGGGCTCCCTCTCCGCGGGCCGTCACGGTGGCCACGAGGTCCGTGTCGGCGAACGCCGATGCGGGCACGCCGAGGTCCGTCACGACCCGCTCGCGGACGCGGTCGGCGTCGCCGCCGTGGATGGTCCCCAGGACGGCCCCGCCGTCGGCACCCACCCGCATCGCCTCGTAGAGGACCTGGGCCTCCTCCCCGCGGACCTCGCCCACCACCAGGGCGCTCTCGCCCATCCGGAGGGCGGTCCGGAGCGCCTCCTCGGCGCCGAACAGCTCCGAGGACCGGAGCCGCTGGACGTCCCGTCCCGCCGCCTGGAGCGCCCCGACGGGCAGCTCCGGCGCGTCCTCGACGACGAGGATGCGGTCGCTCGCGGGCAGTTCCCAGAGGAGCGCGCCCAGCGCGGTGGTCTTGCCCGCGCCCCGCTCGCCGGCGACCAGCATCGCGGCACCCCGGCGGACGGCGACCGAGAGGAGTCCCGCGACGGTCGGCGTGACCGTCCCGTTGTCCAGGAGGTCCGTCAGCCGCCACGGGTCCCGGTCGTGGGCGCGGAAGGCGAACGAGTGGCCCTCGCTGGCCGGCGGGACGGTGCCTGTCGCCCGGACCCGGCGGTCGCCGACGTCCAGGGTGACCGACAGCGTCGGGTCGGTCCGGGCGAGCGGGCGACCGCTCACCCGGCGGAGCAGCGACGCGAGCGCCGCCGGCCCGTCGGGTTCGGGGGCGAGGTTCGTGCGGAGCCGCCGCCCGTTCCGCCGGACGAACAGCCGCGTCTCCGCCGCCGGGGCCGGGAGGAAGGCGTCCGAGACCGCCGGGTCGGCGAACACGTCCGCCAGGAGCCCGGCCCCGACGTGCTTGCGGAGGACGTCGGCGACGGTGGCGACGTCGACGGCGAGCTCCCTCGACCCGGAGACCCGCCTGACCACGCGCCTCGCGGCCTGCGCACGCGGCCCATCGACGGTCGCCAGCTCCGAGCGAGCCGCGGCGAGAACCCGCAGCGCCGCCTCCGGGAAGTCGGTCTCGACCGGTCGGAGGTGGTAAGTCGGCAGCGCAGACGCCGACTCGTACACGCGGGCGACGGCGCCGGTGGGCAGCTCGACCCGGTCGGCCAGCGTCGCACCCCGTGGCGGTTCCCGGCCGACGCGCCACCGGCTGCAGGCAGGGGCGAGGCGGGTGTCGAGTGCGTCGGCGTAGTCTTCCGTGCGTGCGACCGCCGGCGCCAGGCCGGTCTCCGCGGCGAGGTCGCCGACCGCACCCGCGCGGCCGGCGGCACGGCGACCGGCCGAGATCGGGTCCCGTGCGACGTCGCTCGCCAGCCCCTCGTCGTCGACGGCGGCCAGGAACCGTCCCGCCGCAGCCAGCAGGTCGGCGTCGTGGATCCGCTCGACGCCGCGACGCTCGACGACCACCGTCCGGGCGCCGCGACCGGCGAGCGCCCGCACGACCGTCGCCCGACACGCCGGGGCGCCGGCCAGGTCGCCGCCGCAGTCGCCGGCCCGGACGCGGAGTCGGTCGTCGACGAACTCCGGGTCGCACCCGCAGTCGGGGGCGTCCGACAGGAGGCCGAACACGGTGTCGCTGGTCCCGTTCCCGGCCTTAAACCTCCGCCACGACGACCGCCGGCCCGCCGTCGGTGCGTCGGTACCGCAACCGGAGACGGTGCTCCCCGGCCGGGAGCCGCAGTGCGTCGGAGGTGGCCCGGACGTCCACCGTCGACCCCACCGCCGTGAGAGGGCCGTCGCCGACCCGGTAGCAGAGGTCGGCGGCCCCCGGGCAGGCGCCGACGACCGCCGTGCCGCCGGGCCCCAGGAGGCGGTCGTGGGGCACCGGGAGCGTCGTCGTGCGGCGGGCACCACCGCGGGCCGGCGCGACGGGGTCGTTGCCTGCGGCGAGCCGCTCGGCGGCGTCGGCCAGCGCCCCGACGTGCTTCGCCAGCCGGGTCGCGACCTGCTCGCGGACCGCCGCGTCGGCGGCCGGCAGGCTCACGCCCAGCAGGGCGACCGCCAGCACCACGGCGAGGACGGTCCGGAGCACCTCAGAGGAGCTGTTCCAGGCGCTCGCGGACCGACTCCTCCTCGCCGCTCCGCCCGGCGCCGCCACGAGGCCCCTCCTCGCCGGGCAGGTCGACGTCGCCGGGGTCGACCGAGCTTCCATCGTCGTCGGCGTCCGCCGCAGCCAGCGCGGCGTCGGCGCGCCGCTCGACGTCCCTGTTGACCGCCCTGACGCTGCCGACGTAGCCCCGGACGGCCTCGACGCCGGCCTCGGTCTCGGCCAGTCGCCCCTCGAGGTCGTCGACGCGGTCCTCGAGCCGGTCGAGTCGCTCCTCGATGGCCGCCGGCTCCGAGAGGTCGGCGGGCGTGACGTCCGCGTCGGTGATGGCGCGCTCGACGGCCCGGAGTCGGTCGGCGAGGTCGGGGTCGTCGTGGCCGGCGGTGGGCTGGTCGCGGGCGGGCTCCCGTGTCTCGGACATGACGGCGGCTCTGGCCGCCCGATGGTACTTGAACGTACGGACCGCGAACGGGTCGATGACGGGTGGACTTCTCGTCGATGTGTGCCGGCCAGATCAGATTCGTTCGACTGGCAGCCTGCCGGACACGAGGATAGCGCGAGACTCCGACCGCATCGGGGCGTTCCGGGTGGTCGGCGGCGGTGCAGCACGGGCGTGCGATCCAGGGTCCCGATAGAAAACCACCACGACGTCGCGTCAGCTCCTCCACGACGTCGCGTCAGCTACGAGAACTGCACGATGGAGGACCGACCGACGCGGCACGTCAGGTCGCTTCGTGCAGCCGCTCGCCGCGGTGGAGCCGCGTGGCGATGGAGAACGTCTGCTCGTTCTCGCGGTTCGTCGGGGTGTGGGCCGCGAGGTACCGGGCCGTCGCCATCAGCGGGAGCCGCCGGTCGTCGCCGTCGAGGTGGGCGTGGCGCTGGAACGCGGCCTCGACGTTCTGGAGGGTGTGGAAGCCGGCGTCCTCCCGGAGCAGCCCGCGGCCGAGCGTCCGCTTCAGCGCGGCGTCGTCGCCGCCGGCGTCGACGTGCTCGTTCACGAGGGCCGCCGCGCGGTTGACCTGGCCCTGCTCGCCGAAGCACGCCAGCAGGTCCTCGCGGACCGCCTCGGGGTCCCGGGCGGCGTCGCCGTCGCCCGGGGCGGGGAGCGGCGCCCGGGGCTGGTTGAGGAACCGGTCGAGGTAGATCGACATCGCCGCGTCGAAGCAGCCCCGGTAGAGCATGTCGGTGCCGGTCCTGGCCGTCGCCCGGTGGAGGGCGTTGGCGTAGGTGAACGTGTGGTGGACGGTGTCCCAGTCGCCGAACTCGTTGTTGGTGGCGAAGTACGCGACCCGGCGGGTCGCCGCCCGGGCCACGGCGTCGGCGAGCTGCTCGCGCGTGGCGCCCTCCCGGATGGCCCCGCGGAGCGCGTCGACGACGTCGTGGGGGTCCTCGCCGAGCAGCGTCTCGACGAACCCATCGGGGCGCTCCCACGTTTCGCCCTCGCCGGCGGCGACTAGGTCCGGGAGTTCGTCGGCTGCGTCGAAGCAGAGACCGGCGACGTCGACCGGCTGGCGCCACGAGGAGAGCTCCTCGCTGCGGGTCGCGTCGGTGAGCTGGGGCACCACCGACGCCAGCACCGCGTCGGCGTGGTCGTCCCAGCCGAGGTGGTCGAGGGTCTCGAAGGCGGTGTTGAGGAAGTCCAGCGTGTGCGAGCCGTTCATGTAGAGGTGGTCGGTGGCGGCGGTGAACAGCATGTCCGCGACCGCCTCCCGCGAGCAGTTCGCCAGCGCCGTCAGCACGACCCGCTCGGCGCCGTCGCGGTCCCGGACCTCGCAGTTGTCCCGGAACCAGGACGTGAGCCGCTCCGTCGAGAGGTCGCGGTTGTCGAACTCGTACTGCTGGAACCGCGGCGGCTCGCCGGCGCAGTCGCTGGCGACTTCCCGGACACCGAGGAACATGGCCCGGCGCCGGTCTCGGGGCCCCACCTCGCCGTGGAGGTTGGCCATGCAGCCCAGCGTCGTCAGTCCGCGGCCCCACCCCGAGTCCCTGTAGCGGGTCCCGAAGTTCACCGCCGTCTCCAGCGGCGTGTGGAAGCCGTCGTGGTCGGTGTCGGTCCCGTCGAGCGCGTCCAGCCCGACGACGGCCTTGGCCATCACCAGCCGGAGGTTCTCCTCGAGCCCGTCGGCGAGCCGGTTGCGCCACCGGACGCCGGGCGGCACGTCGGGCTCCGGGTCGGGGTCGAGGAGCACCTCGCCGTCGCTGACCACCGTCGGGAACGTCTGGACGTCGTCGGCCCACGGGTCGAACGTGTCGCCCTCCTCGAGTTCGAACCGGGCGTGGTGCCAGTGGCAGGTGAGGATGCCGTCCTCGACGCTCCCGCGGGCGAGCGGGAAGCCCATGTGGGGACACCGGTTGTCGACGGCGTACACCTCGCCCTCGTGGTGGAACAGCGCGACGGCCTGGCCGTCCGCCGAGACGACCTGGGGCTCCTCGCGGACGTCGGCGAGCTCGGCGACGGGGACGAACGCGTCGGCACGTGACGCCATGGACGCGGGTTAGTGACACGGACCCAAAACGGTTCGCTGAAGCGGCGTTTTGTAGCCATCTCGACACGAACCGGCGCGCGGTCGCGACCCGTTCTTTTCAAGGGCCTCGACCGACTACCCGGCACCAACAGATGGCCGAGGACTTCTACGAGGTGCTGGGCGTCCCCCGGGACGCCGACGAGGACGAGATCAAGCGGGCCTACCGCGAGAAGGCCTCGGAGTACCACCCCGACGTCAGCGACGCCCCGAACGCCGAGGAGCGGTTCAAGAAGCTCCAGAAGGCCAAGGAGGTGCTGACCGACGACGAGAAGCGCCAGCTGTACGACCAGCTCGGCCACGACCGGTTCCAGGAGGCCGACAAGCACGGCGCCACCGAGGGCGGCGGCGCCGGAGGCGGCGCGGGCGGCCCGTTCGGCGGGGGCGGAGGCGGCGGCCCGTTCGGGGGCGGTGGTGGCGCCGGCGGCATGGGCGACATCTTCGAGCAGTTCTTCGGCGGCGGTGGCGGCGGTGGCGGTCGCCAGGGGCCGCGACAGGGCCAGGACCTCAAGACCCGGATGCGAATCGACCTCCAGGAGGCCTACGAGGGGCCGACCAAGCAGCTCACCGTCACCCGGCCCGAGCGGTGCCCGGACTGCGACGGCAGCGGCCACCCGCCCTCGGCCGAGTCCCGCCGGTGCCCCGAGTGCGACGGGCAGGGCCAGACCACCACGGTCCAGCAGACGCCGCTCGGCCGGGTCCAGCAGACCCGGACCTGCCCCCGTTGCGAGGGCGAGGGCCGGCTCCACAGCGAGACCTGCGGCACCTGCCGCGGCGAGGGCGTCGTCGAGGAGGAGACGACCCTCCAGGTCGACGTCCCCGCCGGCATCCGCGAGGGCCAGACCCTCCGGATGGACGGCGAGGGCGCCCCCGGCGAGCGCGGTGCGCCGAACGGCGACCTGCTCATCGACATCGAGATCGCCGACCACCCCGACTTCGAGCGGGACGGCGACGACCTCCGCCACCGGACCGCCATCTCGTTCCCCCAGGCGGTCTTCGGCGACACGATCGAGGTGCCGACGATCGACGGCGCCGCCGAGGTCGACGTCGATCCCGGGACCCAGAGCGGCGAGGTGCTCCGGCTGCGGGGCAAGGGGATGCCCCGGCTCCGGCGGCGCGGTCACGGCGACCTCTACGTCGAGGTCCGGGTCGTCGTCCCCGAGTCGCTCAACGAGGAGCAGCGCGAGGCGCTGGAGGCGTTCGCCGAGGCCGGCGGCCAGCAGATCGACGTCGACCAGGGCTTCTTCGAGCGGATCAAGAACTCCTTCTGACCCCGGCAGGCGGCGCTACCGCGCCTCGTCGACCTCCTCGAGCGCCGCCGGGTTCTCGATGCTGCTCATGTCGCCCAGGTCCTCGCCGGTGTAGGTGGCCTGGATGGCCCGGCGGATGATCTTGCCCGACTGGGTCTTGGGGAACTCGTCGACGAACAGCACCTCGCGGGGCCGGAACGGCTTGCCCAGCTCCTCGCCCACCATGTCCCGGATCTCCTCGCGGAGCGCGTCGGTCTCCTCGTGGCCCGCCTCGACCACGACGTACAGCACGACGGCGGTGCCGGTAGTGTCGTCGGGCACACCCACGGCGGCGGCCTGGTTGACCGCCCCGTGCTCCATCGCCGCGCCCTCGACCTCCGCCGGGCCGACCTTCCGGCCCGCGACGTTGAGCGCGTCGTCGGCGCGGCCGTGGAGGAACCAGAAGCCGTCGGCGTCCTCCTGGGCCCAGTCGCCGTGGTCCCAGAGGTCCTCCCAGGTCGACCAGTACTCCTCGAGGTAGCGCTCGTCGCCCTCCCACAGCGACTTGCTCATCGACGGGCACGAGTCCCGGGCCACGAGGTAGCCCCGCTCGTGGCTGTCCCGGATGGACTCGCCCGACGAGTCGACGACGTCGATGTCCATCCCGAGCCCGGGCCCGCCGAGCGTGCAGGGCTTGAGCGAGTTGATGGGCATCGGCATCAGGAAGCAGCCGAAGATCTCCGTGCCGCCGGAGATGTTGATGATGGGGCACTCGCCGGCGCCGACGTTCTCGTGGAACCACAGCCACGACTCGGGGTCCCACGGCTCGCCGGTCGACCCGAGCAGCCGGAGGCTCGAGAGGTCGTGGTCCTCGACCCACTCGTCGCCCCGCTTGCGCAGCGCCCGGATGGCGGTCGGGGAGATGCCGAACACCGAGAGGTCGTGGCGGTCGATCATCTCCCAGAACCGGTCGGGCTCGGGGTGGTCCGGGGCGCCCTCGTACATGAACACCGTGCCGCCGAAGGCGTGGTTGCCCATCAGCGTCCACGGCCCCATCATCCAGCCGATGTCGCTGACCCAGAAGAACCGGTCGTGGTCCTTGTGGTCGAAGCCGAAGTAGATCTCCTTGG
>CAYWNQ010000012.1:0-22126 GCA_964459695.1 uncultured Halobacteriales archaeon
CTTCAGCGACAGCGCCGTCCGGTCGAACTCGCAGACCAGCGTGTCCTCGCCCCCGCCCTCGACTTTGAACGCCTCGACGTGCATCGTCACGACGCCGCGGTCGCCGTCGCTGGTCTCGCGCTTGTCGGTGACAGTCGTCTGTGCGTAGACGGTGTCGCCGTGGAACACCGGGTTGGGGTGCTCGACGTCGTCGTAGCTCAGGTTCGCCACGATGGTGCCGTCGGTGGTGTCGGGGATGGTGAGCCCGACGGCCAGCGACATGGTGTACAGGCCGTTGACGATGCGCTCGCCGAACTGCGAGCCGGCGGCGAAGTCGGCGTCGAGGTGCAGCGGCTGCTGGTTCATCGTCACGTCGCAGAACAGCTGGTTGTCGCGCTCGGAGACGGTGCGGCGCTTGTCGTGCTCGATGGTCTCGCCGACCTCGAACTCCTCGTAGTAGCGGCCGGGCATGGCGAGGGCGTCGGCGGCGGGCTCGAAAAGGGTACCGGCGTCAGAGGATTCCGAGGATATCCAACAGGTCGTTCGTGAACTCGAACTCCTCGGTCGCCGTGGCCGTGTGACCCTCCTCGTCGGTGGCGGTGACGGTGATCGTGTACGTGTCCGGGCAATCACCGATCAGCCCCAGGGCCTCGTCACATCCGTACGTCCCGCTCCCGGATGTACTCGTGCCGCTCACCGAGCGGTTCCAGGGCGGTTGCGGGGAACCCGGGTCGGGATCCGGGATGACCGATACGTTGACCCACTTGAGGTCACCGTTTGCATCTCTTGCCTGCCAGTTCACGGTGAATTCGGAACTCGTCACCAGGCCGAGAAGCGACAGGCCGGCATCCGGTTCACTGATAGACACCGCCGGCATCGGCACGTCGGTGACATCGGCGGGCTCCGGAGGAGCCGGCTCGATGGTCGTGGTTTCGGAGTAGACGCTGTCGGGCCGCTGGATCTGGCGTTCCACCTTCACCTGGGTCACGGTCGACTGGAGGTACGGGGACTGCGTGCTCACGCTCGCGTTGTAGAAGTCACCCTCGTCGACGCCTGCAGTCGTGTTCAGCGAGACGTCGTACGTGCCGGACTGGTCGTTCAGGAAGCTGTCGGCGTTCCGATACTCGACCGTCACGTCGCCGGTGATGTTGTCGATGAACGACAGCTCGTCGCAGCTGATCCCGTTGACGGTGCCCTTCCAGAGCTCGACGGAGGCCCGGTCCTGGTTGACGGTGCAGCTGTCCGACACCGAGTTGAAGTAGGGGTCGGTGAGGGCGAAGTCGGCGTCCTGTCCCGCCATCACGTACACGTTGTCGTTCAGGAGGTTGCCCCGGAAGACGTACACGTTCCAGCTCGGTCCCGATTCCTCGGAGATCCGGACGTGGAACGCGTTGTCGAACAGGCCGTCCAGCGTGTTGCCGAGCGTCGGCTGGAGCAGTCCCTCCCGGGAGACGTTGAACCGGTACCACCGCACGTCCTCCGGTGGGGTGTCCGTGAACACCGACCAATCGGACGCTCCGGGTCTGTTCGTCCACTCCTCGGAGCTGTCCGCGTGGATGATCCGCGTTCCGTTTGTGGTCGCCGCTATCGAGACGCGCAACGTCGTCCCGTCGGTCGCCAGCTGGCGGTTCGTGATGTCCGACCAGCTGTCGGTGGCAGTCTTGAGGTCGATCGCCAGCTCGCGATAGTTGTAGCCGGTGTTGTCGGTGTTGACCTGCGCCAGCTGCTTGCGCAGCGCCTGGTCGACGCTGCCCGAGATCTGCTCGGCCTCGGCGGCGTCCCCACCGGTCTGTCGGGTCGCGAGGTTCTCCGCGAAGATGGCCGAGTTCAGGAGCAGCGCCAGCGCGACGAAGGTGACGGCCAGGGCGAACCCCGCGACCAGGACGAGCTGGCCGCGGCGGACGCGCGCGTGTGCGACCCCATCCCGGCCACAGCGGTCCTCCAGGTGATCCATGTTACCCCCTGTCGGTCCCAACCCGACTCGCTCGCACGTTCGGAATTCCTTACTTTAATGGGTCGCCCCGTTTCCGGACGTGAGTCGTCCCGTCCCGGCACCACGGGACCGCCGCCCGGGAGACACGTTGAAGCCTCCCCCGGTCGTCGGGCCGGCCATGGCACGTCGGAGTCTGCTGTTCTCGCCGGGCGACCGGCCGGAGCTCATGCGGAAGGCACCCGCCGCCGACCCGGACGTTGTCGTGTTCGACCTCGAGGACGCGGTGGCGCCGGCCAGGAAGGCCGAGGGACGCGACGCCGTCGCGGCGGTGCTGACCGACCCCGGGTTCGACCCGGACTGCGAGGTCTGCGTCCGGGTGAACGCCGCGAC
This sequence comes from uncultured Halobacteriales archaeon, assembly GCA_964459695.1. Classification (GTDB taxonomy): domain Archaea; phylum Halobacteriota; class Halobacteria; order Halobacteriales; family Haloarculaceae; genus CAYWNQ01. Next base: position 2,303 of record CAYWNQ010000012.1, read on the forward strand.
CGACGACGCCGCGGCGGACCTCGACGCGGTGCTTTCCGGCGATCCCCGCCTGGACGCCGTGATGCTCCCGAAGGCCGGCGCAGCCCGGGACGTCGAGGCTCTCGCGGACCTGCTCTCGGACAGGGGCGCGGAACTGCCGGTCGTCGCGCTGTGCGAGTCGGCGGCCGGCGTGCTCCACGCCGAGGCCATCGCGGCGGCGGACGCCACCGACGCGGTCGCCTTCGGCGCCGAGGACCTCGCCGCCGACGTCGGGGCCACGCGGACGCCGGAGGGCCGCGAGGTGTTGTACGCCCGCGAGCACGTCGTCCTGGCCGCCGCGGCGGCGGGCGTCGACGCAATCGACACCGTCTACACCGACATCGAGGACGGCGAAGGACTCCGCGCCGAGATCGAGTTCGCCATGCAGCTCGGCTACGACGGGAAGATGTGCATCCACCCCGACCAGGTCGAGGTGGTGAACGGCGCGTTCACGCCGGACGGCGACCGCATCGACTGGGCCCGGCGCGTGCTGGAGGCCGCGGCCGAGGCAGCGGCCGAGGGCCGGGGCGTGTTCGCCGTGGACGGCGAGATGGTCGACGCGCCGCTCGTGGCCCAGGCCGAGCGCGTCCGGGACCGGGCCCGGGCCGCGGGCGAGTGGGAAGAATGACACGACATACAACCTCATTCGTATGATACCCATTCTCTAGTGTGATATTCAGTCGTCACCCTTAAGCGGAGAGTGGGCCAGGTCTCCTCCATGTCCGAGGGAGCGAATCCCTTCGAGAGCCTGCAGGAGCAGGTCGACGACGCGGCCGCCTACGTCGACGTCGACGAGGGGCTGTTGTCTCGCCTGAAGCACCCCGAACGCGTCCTCGAGACAACCCTCTCCGTCGAGATGGACGACGGCTCGCTGGAGACCTTCCGGGGGTTCCGGTCGCAGTTCAACGGCGACCGCGGCCCGTACAAGGGCGGCGTCCGGTACCACCCGGGCGTCACCCGCGACGAGGTCAAGGCCCTCTCGGGGTGGATGGTCTACAAGTGCGCCGTCGTCGACATCCCCTACGGTGGCGGGAAGGGCGGCATCGCGGTCGACCCCCGCGAGCACTCCGCCGCCGAACTCGAGCGGCTCACCCGGTCGTTCGCCACGGAGCTGCGGCCCGTCATCGGCGAGGACCGGGACATCCCCGCCCCGGACGTCAACACCGGCCAGCGCGAGATGAACTGGATCAAGGACACCTACGAGACCCTCGAGAACACCACCGCCCCTGGCGTCGTCACGGGCAAGGCCATCGACTCGGGGGGCTCGGCGGGCCGGGTCGAGGCCACCGGCCGGTCGGTGATGCTGACCGCCCGCGAGGCCTTCGACTACCTGGACCGGGAGATCGAGGGCGCCACCGTGGCGGTGCAGGGCTACGGCAACGCGGGCAGCGTCGCCGCCCGGCTCGTCGAGCAGGAACTGGGTGCCGACGTCGTGGCGGTCTCGGACTCCTCCGGTGCGGCATACGACCCCGACGGCCTGGACACCGAGGCCGCAAAGCAGTACAAGCGCGAGACCGGCAGCGTCACCGGCTTCGAGGACACGGAGACCATCACGAACGACGAGCTGCTCACGCTGGACGTCGACCTGCTCGTCCCGGCGGCGCTGGAGAACGCCATCGACGCCGACCTCGCCGCCGACGTGGCCGCCGACGTCGTCGTCGAGGCCGCAAACGGCCCGCTGACCCCCGACGCCGACGACGTGCTGGTCGAGCGGGGCGTCACCGTCTTCCCCGACATCCTCGCCAACGCCGGCGGCGTGACGGTCTCGTACTTCGAGTGGGTCCAGAACCGCCAGCGGTTCTACTGGTCGGAGGAGCGGGTCAACGAGGAGCTCGAGCGCCACGTCGTCGACGCGTTCGAGGGCCTCGTCGAGGCCTACGAGGCCACCGACGCACCGAGCTTCCGGACGGCGGCCTACGTCGTCGCCATGGAGCGGGTGGTCGACGCCTACCGCCAGTCCGGGACGTGGCCCTGAGGACCGCCGGGTGCCCGAGCGTCAGGCCTCGCCCGACGCGCTCCCCGCGCCGTCGGTCTCGTCGTCACCGTCCACAGCTACCAGGTCCGTCGAGCCACAGTCCGGGCAGGCGTCCACCTCGCCGTCGATGGCCGCCTCGCAGTCGCGACACCGGTAGTCGGGTTCGGCGACTTCGCGGGCGGCCTCCGTCGCGGTCTGCTTGAGCCGCTCGGCCCGGCGACCGATGTCGCGGAACAGTCCCATCGTGGGGAGTCGTTTGGCCGCGCCGGGGAAAAGCGTTCGCGACGCGAGGGGACCGTCCACGTCCGCAGTCGCGGTCCGCAGCGGTCTCCCGGGCCAGCCCCGCCCCCGATCCAACCGTCGGGCCCGAACACAACAGCAAAGGCGGGCCACCGTCATCGGGGAGCCATGAAGGCGACAGCGCGGGCCCACCCCATCCAGGGGCTCGTCAAGTACCACGGGATGCGCGACGAGGCGCTACGGCTGCCGTACCACGGCTCCATCAGCGTCTGCACCGCGCCCGCGGCGAGCACGACCACGGCGGCGTTCCGGCCGGAGCGCGAGGCCGACCGGTACGTCGTCGACGGCGAGGTGCTCGAGGACCGGGACGCCGAACGCGTCCGGACCGTCGTAGACGCAGTCCGCGAGCGTGCCGGCATCGACCACCGGGTGCGCGTCGAGAGCGCGAACTCCTTCCCGACGAACATCGGCTTCGGCTCCTCGTCGTCGGGGTTCGCCGCCGCGGCGACCGCGCTGGCGGCCGCCGCCGACCTGGACCTCTCGCGGCCGGAGCTCTCGACGCTGGCGCGCCGCGGCTCCGCGTCGGCGGCCCGGGCCGTGACCGGCGGGTTCTCGCAGCTCCACGCCGGCGCGGACGACGCCGACTGCCGCAGCGAGCGCCTCGACGTCGACGGCGAGCTGGCCGACCGGCTGCGCGTGGTCGCCGCGGAGGTGCCGGCCTACAAGGAGACCGAGGCGGCCCACGAGGAGGCCGCAGACAGCCACATGTTCGACGCGCGGCTGGCCCACGTCCACGGCCAGCTGGCCGACGCGCGCCACGCGCTGCGGGCCGGGGCGTTCGACGACGCCTTCGAGCTCGCCGAGCACGACTCGCTGTCGCTGGCCGCGACGACGATGACCGGCCCCGCCGGCTGGGTCTACTGGCAGCCCGAGACACTCGAGGTGTTCGAGACCGTGCGCGACCTGCGCTCGGAGGAGATCCCGGTGTACTTCTCGACGGACACCGGCGCGTCGGTGTACGTCAACACCACCGCCGACCACGTGGAGACCGTCACCGACGCCATCGCCGACCTGGGCGTCGACACGCGGGTCTGGGAGGTCGGCGGCCCCGCGCGTGTCCTCGACGAGGGCGAGGCGCTGTTCTGAGGCCGGACGGGCTCTACACGCCCGGCACGCCGAGCGCCGAGAAGTCGACGTACCCGAGCCGGTCCAGCAGAGACAGCACGACCAGCGACACGAGCCACGCGACCAGTGCGATGCCGCCGGCGGCGATCCAGCCCGTCCCGTAGCGCCACTTGACGACGAGCAGGTAGGCGAGCAGCGCCAGCACCGCGCCGAGGGCGCCGCCCAGCACCGCCGTCACGACCGCCCAGACGAGGGCGCCGATGGCCGCGGTGATCACGGCGTGGCCGTAGTCGTGACGCTCGGCGATGACGAGGGAGCCGAGGTGGATGCCGAGCCCGCCGATGAGCAGGCTCACGACGAACACGAGGACGTTGTCGATGGTCGCCATGGGTCAGTGCTGGTGCCGCCGAGTGAAAACTCTGTTCGCCGTCCCGGCGCTCGGGGACCCCCGCCGGCGGTCAGAACGTCAGGTGCGAAGTCGAGTCCGGTCCGTCGTCCTCGTCGATGCCGCCCTCGTGGCAGAACGACACCTCGTCGTCGGTCAGGAACACGTCGCCGCGCTGGACGGCGACCTCGACCTCGGCCAGCGTCGAGCCCGCGGCCTTGCCGCTGTCGCAGTAGCCGCTCGCGGCGTCGAACATCGAGCCGTGCTTCGGGCAGACGATCTGGCCGTCGCGCATCGCCGCGCCCCCGCCGACGTCCAGGCGCTGGTCGACCTCGTGCTGGCAGAAGTTCTTCCATGCCGCGACACCGTCGGCGGCCCGCACCAGGATGACCTCCTCGCGGTCGCCGTCGGCCTCCCGGACCGTGAACAGGTACGACCCCGTCTCGGGCACGTCCTCGACGCTCGCGATCCGCTCCATACAGTTCTCGGAGGTCGAGGCGGGTCGGGGAAAACGGGTTCGGTTCCGGCGAGCGACCGCAAGGACCAGGAGCGGGGCGCTCGAAGCCCTGCCAGCGCATGACCGACGACGACGGGGGCGGGGGAACCGAGCCGGAGGCGGCGTTCGCGCTGCTGGGCAACGACACCCGGGCGGCAATCCTGGGCGTGCTGGGCGAGACGCCCCACGAGGGGCTCTCGTTCTCCCAGCTCCGCGAGCGGGTCGACCGCGACGTCGACAGTGGCCAGTTCAACTACCACCTCCAGAAGCTGGTGGGCGAGTTCGTCGACCACGGGGAGGCGGGCTACACGATGAACCCGCGCGGGCTCGCCGTCTACCGGGCGGTGCGCTCGGGCTCGCTCACCGGCAGCGCCAGCGTCGAGCCGTTCGACGCGGGCGTCGACTGCCACTTCTGTGGCGCGGCTGTCACGGCCAGCTACGAGGACGGCAGCTTCGAGGTCCGGTGTCCGGACTGCGGCCACGTCTACTCCCACACGAGCCTCCCGCCCGCGACCGTCGAGGACGCCGACCCGGCGGACCTCCTCGACCGGGTCGACCAGTTCAACCGCCACGAGATGCTCGCGTACGCCCGCGGCGTCTGCCCCGTCTGCGTCAACGGCCTCGACCCGGAGTTCGTCACCGGCGACGCGGTCTGGAGCGAGGGCGCCGAGGACCTCGACGTGTTCGTGGCCCACGACTGCGACCACTGCGGCCAGCGCCACTTCATGACCGTCGGGCTCGCGCTGCTGTACCACCCGGCGCTGGTCGCCTTCTTCCACGAGCGCGGCGAGGACGTCACGAGCGTCCCCGCGTGGGAGCTCGAGTTCGCCATGACCGACCAACGGACCACCGTCCGGTCGCGCGACCCGTGGGAGGTCGCACTCGCCGTCGAGTGCGGGGGCGACGTCCTCGAGCTCGTCGTCGGCGAGGACCTCGCCGTCACGGAGACGGAGGTCCGGTAGGCCGGGCCTGCCGGCGTCGCCAGCCAGTGAGACCGGACGGAACCCTCAAGCGGCTCGGCCGCCGACGGTCACCAGTGCCGTCCGGGACCTTCGCTGCCTACGTCGGCGTGTACGGACTCGCCGCGCTCGCCTGCGTCGCGAGCCTCGCTCGCGTCCGGCGCATCGAGCACCCCGACACCCGCCGGGGGATGGCCGCCCTGCTGTGCACCGCCGGCGGCTGGGCCGCCGCGAACGCCGCCTACCTCGTGGTCCCCGGCGCCGGTGTGCAGGAGGCGCTGTACGTCGCCGGCCTCGTGGTCGGACTCGCGACCGTCGGCGCGTGGCTCCACGTCTGTTCGGCCTACACGGGTCGCTCGTACCACCGCGACCCCGTCCTCCGGTGGACCGCCGTGGTCGTCTTCGTCGGCATCGTCGCGCTGAAGGTGACCAACCCGGTGCACGGCGCCTACTACGCGACGGAGTCGGTCGCGACGCCGTTCCCACACCTCGCCGTCACCCACATGCCGCTGCACTGGATGGTGATGGGCCTCTCGTACGCGCTGGCCGCCGTCGGCTACTTCATGCTGTTCGAGCAGTTCCGCGAGGTCGGCCACGGCATGCCGGCCCTGTGCGCGCTGGTGGCCGTCACCGGGCTCCCGGTCGTGCTCACCATCGCCGGCCAGTTCGACCCCGACCTGCTGGCGGTCGCCTACGAGCCCCTCGGCGTCGCCGCGTTCGCCGTGATGGTGCTGTTCGTCTTCCTGGACCGGTTCCAGGCCATCCGGCTGGTCGGCGAGGGCGACACGCCCGTCGTCGTGCTCGACGAGGACGGCCACGTGCGCGACGCCAACCCCGGCGCCCGCCGGCTGTTCCCGGGGCTCGCCGACGCCACCGGGAAGCCGCTCTCGTCGGCGGCGCCCGGGCTCGCGGACCACCTCGCGAGCGAGGGGGAGGTGATGAAGCGCCACGTGGACGGGGCCACGCAGTACTACCGGGTCACCCGGAACCCGTTCACCGGCGGCTCCCGGCAAGTGGGCGAACTGGTCGCCATCGACGACGTGACCGACAGCGAGCAGTACCGCCGGAAGCTCGAGCGACAGAACGAGCGGCTCGACCGGTTCGCGAGCGTCGTGTCCCACGACCTGCGGAACCCCCTCAACGTGGCCACCGGCCGGCTCGAACTGGCACGCGACGAGCGGGACGACGACCACCTCGCGGCGGTTGCCGACGCGCTCGGCCGCATGGGCGACCTCGTCGAGGACCTGCTGGCGCTGGCCCGCGAGGGAGAGGACATCGACGAGCCCGAGCCGGTCGCCCTCGACGACCTCGCCGAGCGGTGCTGGTCGTCCATCCCCGCCGACGGGGCGACGCTGTCCGTGCAGACGGAGCTGACCGTCCTGGCCGACCCCGAGCGCGCCCGCCAGCTGCTCGAGAACCTGTTCCGCAACGCCGTCGAGCACGCTGGCGAGCACGTGACGGTCACGGTCGGCACGCTCGAGGACGGCGGGGGATTCTACGTCGCGGACGACGGGCCCGGCATCGACCCCGACCGGCGCGAGTCGGTGTTCGAGCCCGGCGACACCACGAGCGACGGCGGCACCGGCTTCGGGCTGGCCATCGTGGCGGAGATCGCGACCGCCCACGGCTGGGAGGTCGCGGTGGGCGAGTCCGAGGCGGGTGGCGCCCGGTTCGAGCTCTCCGGCGTCGCTACCGCCACCGAATAGCGCGAGATTCCGACCGCAGATTGATGGCCCACCGGCGCGTACCGGCCCCCATGGCGTCCTACAGGTGCGACGGCTGCGGGGCGACCCTGGGTGCCGAGGAGGAGCTCGAGCGGGTGAGCGGCACGGCCACCCGGTCCTGGCGGTGCACCTACTGCGGGGTGACGGTGCCCGGCACGGTCGCCGAGCGCATCGCCCACCAGTCCGACGGCTCGCCGACCGACCGCCGGGCCTGAGCCGCCCCGCCCGGCGTCGGCGCCCACCTCGGGGGCAACTATTTGGCGGCGCGGGCGCCATCCCGGTGCATGCCCTACACCGGCTCGGACCTGTTCGTCGACGCGCTCGAGCAGTACGGGGTCGAGCACCTGTTCGGCAACCCCGGGACCACCGAGCTCCCCGTCGTCAACAACATCCCCGACTCGGAGGTGGACTACGTGCTCGGGCTCCACGAGGACGTCGCCGTGGGCATGGCGGGCGGCTACGCCAGCACGCGCCGGTACCACGCCCACGGCGACCCGGCGGTCAACCCGGCGGGCGTCGTCAACCTCCACGTCACGCCCGGGCTCGCCCACGGCCTCGGGAACGTCTACGCGGCGTCGGTCGCGGGTGCGCCGCTGGTGGTGACGGCGGGCAACCACGAGCGGGACTTCCGCCACGAGGAGCCCATCCTCTCCGGCGACCTCGAGGAGATGGTCCAGCAGTTCTGCAAGTGGTCCGACGAGGTGCTCGACGTCTCGGCGCTGCCGACGATGCTCCGGCGGGCGTTCCGCGTGGCGCTCACGCCGCCGACGGGGCCGGTGTTCCTGGCGCTGCCCGCCGACGTGATGCTGTCGGCGGTCGACGCCGACCCCGAGCCGCTGGGGCCCATCCCCGACGCCGGCGGCGGCGACCCCGACCAGGTCGACGCCGCCGCCGACCTCCTGGTCGAGGCCGACCAGCCGGTGCTCGTGGTCGGCGACCACGTCGCCAGGTCGGGCGCCGACGCCGTCGACGACGCCGTCGACCTCGCTGAGGCGACCGGCGCCCGGGTCCACGGCGAGATGCTGGCCTGCGAGGTCAACTTCCCCACCGAGCACGACCAGTGGATCTCGTTCCTGCCGCCCGAGGAGGGGCTGGGGTCGATGCTGATGGACACCGACACCCTGGCGTTCGTCGGCTGCTCGACCAACACGACCCTGCTCAACCACGAGGGCGACCTCGTGCCGCGGGACGCCGCGACGATCCACGTGAGCCCCGACGCCTGGGAGCTGGGCAAGAACGAGCACACCGACGCCGCCGTGCTCGGCGACCCGGGCCGCGCCATGACCGCCATGGCCGACCGCGTCCGCGACCGGCTCGACGAGGCCACCCGCGAGACCCGCGTCGAGCAGGTGGCCACGATGAAGGAGTCCCTCCAGGCGACGATGGAGCAGATGGGCGAGGACGAGAAGGCCGACGGCGAGACTCGCGCGTCGAAGGCGGAACTGGTCGACGCGATGCGGGCGGTCGACGAGGACGTCTACGTCGTCGACGAGGGCGTCACCGCCAAGTACGCCCTGCTGACGCGGTTCCCGCTCGAGGCCGAGGGCTACATCTCGAACAAGGGCGGCGGCCTGGGCTACGGGCTCCCGGCGGCGGTGGGCGCGGCGCTCGCCGAAGCCCAGCGCGACGAGCCCCGCGACGTGGTGGGCTACGTCGGCGACGGCTCGTATCTGTACTACCCCCACGCCATCTACTCGGCGACCCGATACGACCTCGACCTGACGGTGGTCGTCCCGGACAACCGCAACTACCGCATCCTGAAGGAGAACACCGCGACGATGATGGGCGGCGAGCCCGAGGACTACGACTACGTCGGCATGGACTTCGAGCCCGGCGTCGACCTCGCCGCCAACGCCGAGTCCCACGGCGCCCGCGGCCACCTGGTCGAGACGCCCGACGAGATCGCGCCGACCTACGAGGCCGCGCTGGACCGCGACGGCGTCGACGTGCTGGACGTGCTCGTCCACGACTGAGGGGTCGACTCCCCACGTCGACGTCCACCTTTATTTGCACCGCCGCCCGGTACCCCGGTCGTGAACCTGCTGCCCTGGCTGCTCGACTGGCCCCCGCGACCCGCCACCGTCGTCGCCGTCCTCCTCGTGACGGCCCTCGGCGTCGGGACCCTGGTCCTGTTCGCGCCGCTCGCCGACCCGGCGGGTCCCGACGAGGCCGCCCTCGAGCTCTCGGAGGCCTCGGTCCACCTCAACGACGAGATCGAGATACCCGACGGGGGCGACGGCACCGTCGCGGGGTGTCGGTCGAGCGGCACGCCTGGCGACCACCTCCTGGTCCGTGCCGACGTCGTCGTCGAGACGCCGCCGGACTGGGGTGGCGATGCCGGCTACGACGTCGCCGTCCGCCTCCCGGACACCGCCCAGACCACGACCGAACCCGTCGACGACACGGGCCGCGAGCGGGTCGAGGTCGTCTGGCTCGCCCCGGACGACGAGACGCTGTCGGTCGGCGACACGGCGGAGCTCCTGGTTCGCCTGCGGGAATCGGGCACGCCCGTCGCCAACGCGACCCGGACGGTCACCGTCGAGGCGGCCAGCCGGTCGTTCGACTGCGGGTCCTGAGTCGGCGACCCAGGAGGACCGCGGCCACTGCCGCTCCCGTCGGTGGTCGCTCGTCGGTCAAACGGCCGTTTGTGCCTCTACAAGGCGTTTATCCCCGCCGCCACTGGTCCGGCCCATGCGACGCGCAACGACACTCGTCGCGGTCGTCGTCGTGGCGACCGTCGGCTGCCTCGGCGGCCCGCTCGGCGGGTCGAGCGACGCGACACCCACGCCGACCCCTACCGACCCCGCGACGGAGGACCCGTACCCCGACACCACCGCGTCCATCGGCGACGGCCCGAAGGAGCGCCCCGACCGGCCGGCGACCCTGAACGAGTCCACCGCCGCCGAGTACGTGCAGACCTTCGAGTACCGCTACGCGTACAACGGCCTCTGGATGAACGAGCACTCCGAGGTCACGGTCGACTGTCTGGTCGAGTCCACCACGGCGGTCGCCAGCGGCTACAACGTCACCGTCCAGTGCTCGGGCTACTCCAACACGCAGGGCGAGGCACCCGGCGACGAGACGGCGACGAGCGTCCACGCCGACTGGGGCACCCGGGACGTGCGGTACTACGTCGACGCGAACTCGACGGTCCGGTTCGGCTCCGTCGACCTGGTCGAATGAGCACGCCGGGCGCCGATTCCCCCGGCCGGTCGGTGTCAGTCCCCCGTCCCCGACGTCGGCAGGTCGACCCGCCCGCCCTCGGCGGTCTCGGGGAAGATCTTCCCCGGGTTGAGCGTGTCGTTGGGGTCCAGCGCGCCCTTGACCGCCCGCATCGCCCGGACGGCGGCCTCGCCGTGCTCGAGCTCGAGGTACTGGCGCTTGCCGCCGCCGATGCCGTGCTCGCCGGTGCAGGTGCCGCCCATCTCGATGGCCCGCCGGACGACGGCGTCGTAGATCTCCTCGCCCGTCGCCACCATCTCGGGGTCGTCCTCGTCGACCAGCACCGAGTAGTGGAGGTTGCCGTCGCCGGCGTGGCCGAAGCATGGGACGAGCACGTCGTGCTCGTCGGCCAGCTCCTTGGCGAACCGGATGATCTCGGGGTAGTTCGATATCGGCACCGTGACGTCGCCGGGGTGCAGCGGCGTCAGCTCGGGGTCGTACAGCTGGACGGCGAAGGCCAGCTCGTCGCGGGCCTGCCACAGCTCGGCCATCCGGTCGTCGTCGGCCGCCATCTCGAAGCGCTCGACGTCGTGGGCCTCGAAGATGGCGCGGCAGAACTCGATCTCCTCGTCGACGCCGTGGTTGGCGTGGAACTCGAGGAAGATCATCGGCGCGTCCGGGAGGCCGGTGTCGAGGTAGTCGTTGGCCATCGCGCCGGCGGTCCGGTCGATCAGCTCGATCTTGGCCACGTCGACGCCCGACCGGACGGCGTCGAACACCGCCTCGGCGGCGTCGTCGAGGTCGTCGAACACCGCCCGGCCGCCGCGGATCTGCTCGGGGATGCCCTCCAGCTCCAGCGTCGCCCGCGTCACGACGCCCAGCGTGCCCTCGCTGCCGACGACGAGGTCCGTGAGGTTGTAGCCTGCCGAGGTCTTGACGGCCCTGCTGCCGGTCGTCGCGACCGACCCGTCGGCGAGGACGACCTCCAGCTCCAGCACCCAGTCGGCGACCTCGCCGTACTTCACGGTCTGCTGGCCGGAGGCGTCGTTTGCGATCATGCCACCGACGGTCGAGATGTCGCCCGAGGAGGGCAGCGGCGGGAAGAACAGCCCCTCGCCGGCCACCGCCTCGTCGACCGCGTCGCCCATGACGCCGGGCTGGACGTCGATCTGGAAGTCGTCGGGCCGGACGTCGAGCACCTCGTCCATCTCCGTCACGTCGAGGCTGACGCCCTCGAAGGCGGGGACGGCGTTGCCCTCCATGCTGGTGCCGGCGGCGAACGGCGTCACCGGCACGCCGCGCTCGTCGGCGGCCGACAGCACCGCGGCGACATCCGCCGTCGAGCGCGGATACGCGACCGCGTCCGGGGTGACGCCCTCGCCGGCCTCCTGGGCGGCCCAGCCGGCGGCGTGATTCTCCCGGTCGGACTCGCCGAACGACAGCTGCTCGTCGGGGAGCACGTCGGTCAGGAACGAGCAGTCGTGACCCATACCGGACGGGGCGGCCCGCCGGCCATAAAGCTACCCGCGCCGGCGGCGACGGGGCGGGTCGACCCCGACGCCGGCCGAGCCGACCCCGGTCGACGGCAACGCGACCGACGGCACCGTGACGGGTGACGACGAGACCGGACCCCGCCCGCCGGCCCCGACCCCGCCAGGGGGCTTTTTGCCCGCGCGGGCCCTCGACCCGGTCGATGAAGGCCATCGAGGTCACCGAGTACGGCGACGGCGGGGTGCTTTCGGTCACGGACCGCGATGTCCCCGAGCCAGGCGAGGGCGAGGTCCGCATCGACGTCGCGGCCGCGGGCGTCAACTTCGCCGACGTGATGCAGCGCCGCGGCCACTACCACGGCGGCCCGGAGCCGCCGTACGTCCCCGGACTGGAGGTCGCCGGCACGGTCGACGCCGTCGGCGAGGGCGTAGGGCGCGAGCCGGGCGACCGGGTCGTCTCCATGGTCGGCACCGGCGGCTACGCCGAGTACGCGGTCGCGGACGCCCGGGGGCTGCTCGACGTCCCCGGCGACCTGGACTGGACCGAGGCCGCGGGCTTCCCGGTCCAGTTCCTCACCGCGCACAACTGCCTCCACGAGTGGGGCGGCCTCGAGGCCGGCGAGTCGGTGCTGATCCACGCCGCGGCGGGCGGCGTCGGCACCGCGGCGGTCCAGCTCGCCCGCGAGGCCGGCGCCGATGTGTTCGGCACGGCCTCGACCGCCGAGAAGCTCGCCCACGCCGAATCGCTGGGCTGTGACCACCCCATCAACTACGAGGAGGACGACTTCGTCGAGCGCGTCGACGAGCTCACGGAGTACGGCGTGGACCTCGTGCTCGACGGCGTGGGCGGCGAGACCACCGAGCGGTCGCTGTCCGCACTCGCCGAGTTCGGGCGCATGGTCTCGTACGGTGCGGCCTCGGGCCGGCCGGGTCGCCCGCCGACCGACGACCTGCTGTTCGGCAACAAGCGGGTCGTCGGCTACCACCTCGGCCGGGCGACGGCACGGCGACCGATGAAGGTCATGGGCGCGGTCCCGGAGCTGACGGAGCTGCTCGCCGAGGGGGTCGTCGAGGTCCAGGTCGGCGCCACCTTCGACCTGGAAGCCGCTGCCGACGCCCACGAGCACGTCGAGAGCCGCGCCTCACGGGGGAAGGTCGTCCTCGTCCCGTAGGATCGGCAGGTCGGCGTCGACGCCGTCCCAGAGGCCCGCGCGGAGCTCGTCCAGCACCTCGAACCGCTCGCCCCGTTCCCGTTCGAGCACGGCCAGCAGCCTGGCGGCCCACCGGAGCTTCCGGCGCTTCCCGGCGTCGACCCCGTCGTCGGCGAGGTCCCAGCCGACGAACGTCAGCGCCGCCGCCCCGAACGCGTCGGCGAGGAACGCCGCCCGGTCGCCGTCGGTGAACCCGCCGTGGTTCTCGACGCCGGCCACCGGCGCGGCCTGGGTCGTCGGGAGCACCCACTCGCCGGCCATCCGCGGCACGTGCTCGCGGAGCGCGGGGACGTTGTCGCCGTGGGCGTGGACCGCCACGGGGACGCCGCGGTGGGTGTGCTCGACGGCGACCTGCGGGTCGCCGTCGAGGTCCGTGACGACGAGGTCGGCGTCGACGGCGCCGGCGGCGTCGGAGACGGCGACGACGGTGTCGGCGCCGTCGGCGGCCGGTGTCTCCGCCGCCAGTGTGGGCCCGGGGGCGACGATGGCCGCCGTCCCCGCGACGGCCAGCCGGTCGTGGTCGAACCCGCCGGTCATGGCGGCGAGTTCGTCGCGGGCGGCCTCGTCGGCGGCCCGCGAGAACCCGAAGTCGGCGAGTATCGCCTCGTAGTAGGGCTCGAAGTCTGACGGACGCATCGCTACGGAGTGCAACAGCACTGGGCCCGAGGGCACGAGGTACCCCTACCCGCTATGCCCTTCGGGCGTCCATCCCGGCTTTCCGGGGCATCTGGCATAAGCTTTCTTGTGCGTCTGACGAGCGGCGCACACGTCCGTGAGGCTGCACCGCTCCGCCCAGGTTCGACGGTGCCAGACCGCCACACGCGAAGTCGGTTCAGGGTCCCTCGATCCCGCCGGAACGACGCCAGATGCCGGGCCCCGTGGCGCAGACTCCCCAGCTCGCTGATACCACTGCGGGCGCCAGCCATCACGGCTCCACGGCCGCCGCGACCGCCCGGCACACCCGCCGGAGACGGTCCGACCCGGCGGCCGCCGGGTCGACGTCGCTCAGCGCGCCGACCGGACCGTACAGCAGGCAGTCCTCGGTGCCGACGGCGAGGTTCGCGGCCGGCGGGAGGGCCGGGGCGAGGGCGTCCGCCCGGTCGGCGACCCCGGCGAGCAGGAACGCCCTGGCCGGGAGCTCCGGGGCCAGGTCCTCGTCGGCACCCACCCGACGGAGCTGTCGTCGGGCGTCGCCGGTCGTGGTCACGTCGAGCTCCTCGACCCCGAGGGCCTCGTCGCGGAACCGGTCCCGAGCGAACGCCCCACCGGCCAGGGCCGCGTCACGGGTCTCTGCGACGTCGTGGGTCCGGACGACGTCGGCGCCGCGCTCGACGGCCAGCGACGTCGCCCCGAGCGACACCGGCAGCGCGTCCTCGGTGTCCCGGCCGGCGACCTCCTTCAGGAAGTTCTTCCGGTTGATGGAGACGAGGATGGGCCGGCCGTACGCCCTGAACTCCCGGAGCCTGTGGAGGGTCTCGCGGTCGACGTCCGTCGACTTGGCCTCGGTCCAGCCGCCGAAGGCCGGGTCGACGATGGTCTTGTCGGTGAGGCCGTTGCGCCCCAGGGCGTCGTAGATCGCCTCGACCGTGGCCAGCGCCCCGGGCCGCTCGAGGTCCGGTGGCGACGCCATCTTGACCACCGCGACGTCGTGGTCGGCACAGACCCGCGGCATCTCCGGGTCGGCGAAGCCACAGACGTCGTTCACCATGTCGAACCCCCGGTCGAGGGCGGCGGCGGCGACCTCGTGGTACCGGGTCTCGATGGAGAAGACGGCGTCGCCCGAGACCGACGCGACGGCCTCGGCGGCCAGGTCCAGCCGCTCGAGCTCCTGGTCGGCGGTGAGCACGTCGAACCGCTTGTTGGCCGACTCGAGGCCGACGTCGACGACGTCGGCGCCCTCGTCGATCATTTCGTCGACGTGGGCCGCTGCCGCGCCGGCGTCGGCGAAGACGCTCGGGTCGTAGGGCGACTCGACGGAGACGTTGAGCACGCCCATGATCCGCGGCGGGTGGTCCTCGCCGATAGCCAGCCCCGCGGCGTCGACGGTGCGCATGCCCGACCCTCGCCGGCCCGCGGGATAAGCCGCACGTTCCCGGCGCCACCATGACGACCAGGACTACGCTTGACCGCGACAACACCCGCAAACCGCGACTCGACCTTGACCCGTTCACACCGCCAGGAATCCCCAGCCCGCTCGACACTGGAGCGAACGGCGAGCGGAGCGAGCCCCGAGCACGCGACCCACGAGCGCCGCGCGACCGCAGCCACCGGGAGAGCTTCGCTCTCCCGAGCAGACGGCAGCTGCGCTGCCGTCGACGGCCGGGGCTCTCCCGGCGGTAGAGACGGTCGTCGCCGAGGCGTGGAACGTGCGGCAGTCGAGGACCCGGCGCTAGAAACTGAACGGCGCCCCGGCAGCTGTCGCCGGCCGAGAGGGCGGTCTCAGGTCGGCGAGACAGCGGCGGGCTCCTTGCCGTAGATGTCCGCTATCTGCTCCTCGTAGGCGTCGACGATGTTGCGGCGCTTCTTCTTCATCGAGGGCGTGAGGAGGTCGTTGTCGGCGGTCCACTCCTCGGTCACCAGCCGGAACTCCTTGATGCGCTCGTGCTCGGGGAGCTGCTGGTTCACGCGGTCGACCTCGGCCCCGACCCAGTCGACGACGCGGTCGTCCTCGATGGCCGCCGCGGGGTCGGCCGGGAGGTCGATGCCCTCGTCGTCGGCCCACGACCGCAGCTGCTCGAAGTTCGGGACCACGACGGCGCCGATGAACTTCTCGTCGTCCCCGACCACCATGATCTGGTCCACCCGGGCGGACGTCGAGAACCGGTCCTCGATGGGCTCGGGGGCGACGTTCTTGCCCGTGTCGAGCACGATGAGCTGCTTGACGCGGTCCACGAACCGGAAGTAGCCGTCCTCGTCCCGGGCGACGACGTCGCCGGTCCGGAACCAGCCGTCCTCGGTGAACGACGCCTCGGTCTCGTCGGGCTTGTTCCAGTAGCCCTCGGTGACGTTGGGTCCCCTGACGAGCAGTTCGCCCACCTCGCCCTCGACGCCCGCCTCCGTCTCGGGGGCGACGACCGTGTCGTCCAGTTGCGTCTCGACGTGGATGAACGCCGGCCCCATCGTCCCGACGCGGATGTCCTCCGGCGGGTTGAGGCTCACGATGGGGGCGGTCTCGGTGAGCCCGTACCCCTCGACGATGGTGAGGCCCATCGCGCGGTAGAGCCGGGCGAGGTCCTCCGAGAGCGAGCCGCCGCCGGAGACGAACATCTCGATGTTGCCGCCGAGCGCCTCCCGCACCTGCGAGAACACGAGCCGGTCGGCCACGGCGAGCTTGGTCTCCAGCCACAGCCCGGGGTCGTCGGCGCGGTCGTACGCCTGGCCGGTCGCCACCGCCCACTCGAAGATGCGCTTCCTGACCGAGGAGTCGCTGGCCTGCGCGCGCATCTGGTCGAAGATGCGCTCGTAGACGCGGGGGACCGACGCCGCGCTGTCGGGCCGGACCTTCTGGATGTCGTCGCTGATGGTGTCCGGCGACTCGGCGTAGGCGATGGTCATGCCGGTGCCGAGCTGGTTGAAGTGGTTGAACCGCTCGAAAGCGTGGGCCAGCGGCAGGAACGATAGCGCGGTCTTGCCGTGCTCGAGCGTCGGCACGTCGGGCCCCTTGTCCGGGCGGGGCCCGAGGCGCTTGCGGACCTGGTTGATGGCCGTCCGCCAGTTCTCGTGGGTCAGCTCGACGCCCTTCGGGTCGCCGGTGGTCCCCGAGGTGTACACCAGGCTCGACAGCTCCGTCCACTCGCGCTCGTCGAGCCACGACCGGAACGTCTCCTCGTCGAATGCCTCGACGCCCAGCTCGTGGACCTCGGCGAGGGTGTAGACGTCGTCGCGGTCGCCGTGGCTCCCCGGGTCGTCGATGGCGACGACGAACTCGAGGTCCACCAGGTTCTCGCGCACCTCGTCGAGCACGTCCAGCAGCTCCCGGTTCTCCACGACGACGCCCATCGCCCCCGGGTCGCCCAGCAGGTACTCCACCTGCGGGGCGGCGGACTCGGTGTAGACCGTGGTCACGACGCCGCCGGCGGCCTGGAGCGCGACGTCTGCGTGGGCCCACTCCATCCGGGAGTCGCTGTAGATGCCCACGCGGTCGTCGGCGCCGACGCCGAGCTCCCGGAAGCCCGCGGCGAGGGTCCGGACGACGTCGGCCATCTCGGCGTAGGTGATGCCGACGTACTCGCCGTGCGGCGCCTCGGGGAACACCTCCTCGCTCATCGTCCGGTCGTAGACGCCCCCCTTGTACCGCTGGGCGACCGTGTCCGGCCACCGGTCGGCGGCGTCGAGCACGAGCTCCGGAATCGTGGACTCGCCGATGATCTCGTCGTCGTACTCGCGTTCGGCCTGGCGCCAGTCCATGTCGGAGGGATAACAGGACGGTACTTAACGCTAATTCATGGGAGTCAACAGGACGGGGGGCGCGCCGTTCGGCGTCCCCGGCCCGTCGCTACGACCCCGGACGGTCCGAACGGGCCCGCGTGCCCTGGGCGGTCGTGTCGCGGCGCTTTTGTCCGCCTGCCCCCTCGCCCCGGACATGGGCAAGGTCAACGTCGCGCTGCGTGGGTGGCGGTTCGACGAGTCCGAGCTGTTCGACGGGGAGGGCGAGCTCCGGCCGCTCCACGAGCTGTCGCCGGACACCCGCGAGCGGCTCGTCCGGCTGACGGTCGTCGCCGGCGAGCCCTGCGACGCCTGCTGGCTGGTGCACGGCGACGAGGCCATCGAGGACTGCAACGTGGCCCGGGCGGTCTACGGCGAACCGCTGGCGGAGGTGGTGGTGTGCACCGACCACGAGCCGGACTTCCTCTACTGGTTCCGCGAGGCCGGCGGCGCGGCCCTCGCCGGCGAGGACGGGTTCGACGACGCGTTCCACGAGTGGTTCCTGGACGGCAACCGGGCGCCCGAGGGGTACGGGGGCGTCGAGCACGTCGACACCGACCCCGACGCCGTCCCCCAGCCCGAGCCCGACGTGGACGTCGACCCCGTCGAGGAGCGGCTCGCCGAGATGGACGACGAGGAGCTGGAAGCGCTGGACGTCGACCTCGAGGACCTGGACGTCTGACGGGACACTGACGACCGACCC
This sequence comes from uncultured Halobacteriales archaeon, assembly GCA_964459695.1. Lineage (GTDB taxonomy): Archaea > Halobacteriota > Halobacteria > Halobacteriales > Haloarculaceae > CAYWNQ01. The sequence goes on from CAYWNQ010000012.1 coordinate 20,216, forward strand.
GACCGGCCCGGTCGGGTCAGTCGTTCCAGTAGAACCACGGGGCACCGACGAGGAACAGCACGCCGGCGACGAGCAGCGCCCGGGGGAACAGCCGCGCGGCGACCGTCGGGGCCAGCACGGCGCCGGCCTGGACGCCGCCCATCGCCAGCGCGTCGCGGGCCCGCAGGTCCGGGTAGGGCACCCCGGCGATCATCAGCACCGACAGCACGACGGTCGCCACCGAGAGTACGGCCAGGCTCGTCACGCCGGCGAGGTACGCCGCCGCCAGCAGGGTCGCGACGAGCGTGTTCGGGACGCCCTCGCGGCGGTCCTCGCCGCGAATCTCGAGCACCGTGTACAGCGCCGTCCGGAGCACCGACAGCACCAGGAACAGCGAGGGCACCGCCAGCGCGACCGCCGCCTGCCACGGCTCGGCGGCGAGCAGCCCGCCCCACTCGGCGCGGAACACGCCGTAGAGCAGCAGCGCCGGCGTGACGCCGAACGACGCCACGTCGGCGATGGAGTCCAGGTGCTCCCCGAGCGGGGAGCCGCCGAACGCCCGCGCCACGACGCCGTCGAGGCCGTCAGCGATGGCGGCGAACAGCACCAGGCGCGCGCCCAGCCCGGGGTCGGCGACGGCCACGACGCCGGCGGCGAACCCGACGACGACGTTCAGCAGCGACACGGCGTCGGCCGCGCCGAGCCGCCCCAGCAGCCGGTGCATGGCCGACCGTGTCGGCATCGCGCCGAATATCCTTCGCTTCCGGACCGCTAGTGGCCCGGGCCACCTCCGGAGGGCCTGAGGGCCCGCTCCGAAGACATATACGTGCGACGGGCAGCCGTTCGACCACGCAACCCCCATGGACGACGTCGTCGCGCTGGAGTGCCCGCGCTGTGGCGCACGGTACGCCACGGGCGACGGTCTCGGGACCTGTCCCGAACACGCCGACGGCGACGTGCTGACGGTGACCTGCGACGCCGGAGGGCTCGCCTCGGAGCTCGAGGGGACACCCGACGAGCCGGCGTCGATGTGGCGCTACCGGCCCGTGCTCGGCCTGGCGACCGACGCAGCGCCGGTGACCATGGGCGAGGGCGCCACCCCGGTGGTCGACCTCCCGGCGCTCGGGGCTGACCTCGACGTCGACCTCCGGGCGAAGGACGAGGGGCGCAACCCCACCGGTTCGGCAAAGGACCGGGGCTCCAGCGTCGTCCTCACCCGGGCGGCGGCCCGGGAGGCGGACGTCGTCACCTGCGCCTCGACGGGCAACGCCGCGGCGTCGCTTTCGGCCTACGCGGCCCGCGCCGGGCTGGACTGCCGGCTGTTCGTGCCGGCCGCGACCCCGGCTGGCAAGCTCGCCCAGCCGCGGCGCTTCGGCGCCCGCGTGACCCGGGTGGCGGGCTCGTACGGCGACGCCGACCGGCTCTGCCGGCGCGCCGCCGACCGGTTCGGCTGGGTGCAGCGCAGCCCGGGAGCGACCCCCTACGCCGCCGCCGGCAGCCGGACGCTCGGCCTCGAGCTGACCGAAGCGGTCGCGGCGGACTGGGTCGTCGTGGCGATGGGCAACGGCACGACGCTGTCGGCCTGCTGGAGCGGCCTGGCCGCCGCCGAGCGGCTCGGTCTGGCCGAGGGGACGCCGCGACTGCTCGGCGTCCAGGCCGCCGGCGCGACGCACATCCACGACCGCTTCCACGGGCGCGAGCGCCAGGGGGCGGCGGGCGGGCGGTCCGCCGACACGGCCGCGGACGGCATCGCCGTCGCCGAGCCGAACGACGCCGCGGGCGCCTGCCGGGCGCTCCGCGCGAGCGGCGGCACCGCTGTCGCGGTCGACGACGCGGCCATCCTCGCCGCCCGTGACCGTCGCGGCCGCCACGGGGTCGACGCCGAGGCCGCCGCGGCGGCCCCCCTCGCCGGGCTCGAGCGGGCCCGCGGGG
>CAYWNQ010000013.1:0-21437 GCA_964459695.1 uncultured Halobacteriales archaeon
GCGATGCGCCCCACGGCGACGTAGCGCCGGACCGACCGCGGGAGGTCGTGGACCCTGGCCCACTTGCGGATGAACGCGACCGTGGCCTCGGCGCCGGCGCGCTCGGCGGCGGCCTTGTACGAGCCCTCCCCGCGCACGAGCGCCGCGCACGCGGCCGCGCCCCGGAGCACGACGACGTTGTCGTCGCCGCCGGCGGTGTTCCGGGAGAACTGCGCCACGGTCTCGGCGGCGCGCTCGAGGCTCTCGGGGTCCTCCGGGTCGAAGGCGACGGCCTCCTCGCCGGCGACCCCGGGCTCGCCCCGGATGACCGGCCGGCCCACGGGCGATTCGCGGTCCGTCGGGAGCCGCCGGTCCTCGGTCATGGTCGTCCGGTAGGGAGAGCCGGGGGAAAAGTGATTCGCGTCACCGGACTCAGTCGCCCGCCCGGCGCTCGGAGAGGTGCTCCCAGATCTCCGCACAGCCACAGCCGTCGTCGACGTCTGCGAGGTGGTCGCCTTCGTCGATGTCCTCGCGCTCGGTGGACTCCTCGCCACCGGCAGGGGCCTCGCCGTCGGGGTCGTCGGCCGCCTCCGGCTCGACGGCGACAGCCCCCGCGTCGGCGTCCCGCGCCTCGTCGTCCTCGTCGGTCATCGACCGTCCGTAGCCCCCGCCCGTCCATAAGGTCGCCTTCGCCAGTAAGGTTGTCCCGCGCTCGCGCCTCGCGGCGCCGATTGCCGGTTCCACGGACGCCGCGGCCCCGTGGGTCGGGCTCTCGTCGGGCGGTTCGCCGGCTGGCCGGCGTCACCGACGGCGCCACGTCGCGACACTTAACCGTCTCAGCCGCCGACCACACGGCCATGAGCCGGTCGGCGGAGTTCTGTCCCCGCTGCGGCGCGGCGGTCGAGCGGCCCGCGGAGGCCGACCTCCCGACCGGGCCCGGCCGGCCCGACGCCGGGCTCTGTGACGACTGCTACTTCGCGGACTTCGACCTCGTGGACGCCCCCGACCGGGTCGAGGTCCGGGTCTGTGCGGACTGCGGGGCCGTCCATCGGGGCAACCGCTGGGTCGACGTCGAGGCACGGGACTACACCGACGTCGCGGTCGAGGTCACGACCGAGGCGCTGGGCGTCCACGTCGACGCACGCGACGTCACCTGGGCGGTCGAGCCCGAGCAGGTCGACGAGAACACCATCCGGATGCACTGCCTGTTCACCGGGCGCGTCCGGGACACGCCCCTGGAGTCGGAGGTCACGGTGCCGGTGTACGTCGCCCGCGAGACCTGCGAGCGGTGTGGCCGCATCGCGGGCGACTACTTCGCCGCGGTGGTCCAGGTCCGGGCGACCGACCGCACCCCGACCACCGGGGAGGTCGACCGCGCCGAGGCCCTCGCCCGCGACGTCGTCGCCGACCGCGGCCGGGAGGCGTTCGTCACCGAGGTCACGCGCACCGACGACGGCCTCGACCTGAAGGTGAGCGACGCCGGGCTGGGCGAGACCATCGCGCGCCGCGTCGTCGCCGACCTCGGCGGGCAGGTGAGCGAGTCCGAGCGGCTGGTCACCGAGGACGGCGACGGCAACCGGGTGTACCGGATGACCTACCTCGCCCGGCTCCCGCCGTTCGTCCCCGGCGACGTCGTCGTGCCCGAGGCGGGCGGCGGGCCCGTGCTGGTCACCAGCGCCCGCGGCAGGCTGACGGGCCGGCGGCTCGCGACCGGCGAGCGCTACGAGGCGGAGTACGGGGACGGCGCCGCACCGGCGGCCCGGAAGGTCGGCAGCCGGGCCGACGCCGAGCGGACGACCCTGGTCGCCGTCGAGGACGACCACGCCGTCCAGGTGCTCGACCCCGAGACCTACGAGGCGACGACGGTGCCCCGGCCCGACTACCTCGACCCCGAGGCCGACGAGGTACCGGTACTGCGCCACCGCGAGGGCCTCCACGTGTTGCCCGACGGAGACGCCGACGCCGCCGACGGGGCCGGATGACCGGCGACGCATCGGGCGACCGGCTGGCCGCCGTCGTCGACGAGCGCGACGCCGAGGCGGCCATCGCCGCGCTCCGGGCCGAGGGCGTCTACGACGAGTCCCGCCGGGTGGCCGACCACGGCGGCGGTGCGGTCGCGCTGCCCGTGGTGGCGGCGCCCGACGAGACCGACGTCCGGGCGGTGGTCGAGACCGACCTCCCGCCCCGCGAGCGGGGGCTCGTCGACCTGCTGGCCGAGCGCGGCTGGACCGACGAGGAGCTCGCGGCGGCGCCGGGCTCGTGGGCCGTCGTCGGCGACGTCGTGCTCGTCGAGGTCGGCGACGCGCCCCGGCCGGGGGAGGTCGGCGAGGCGCTGCTCGAGCTCCAGGACGCCGACACCGTGCTGGCGCGGGCGGGCGTCGAGGGGCCCACCCGCGACCCCGACGTGACGGTGCTGGCCGGGAGCGGCGACACCGAGACGGTCCACCGCGAGCACGGGACGGCCTACGCCCTGGACCTCTCGTCGGTGATGTTCTCGCCGGGCAACAAGGCCGAGCGGGCCCGGATGGGCGAGGTCGTGACCGAGGGCGAGCGGGCGTTCGACATGTTCGCCGGCGTCGGCTACTTCGCGCTGCCGATGGCCCGGGCCGGCGCCACGGTCACCGCCGCGGAGATCGACCCCGAGGCCTACCGGTACCTCGTCGAGAACGCGGTACTCAACGACGTCGACGACCGCATCCGTCCGGTCCTGGGCGACTGCCGCGACGTCGATACCGTCGCCGACCGGGTGGTGATGGGCCACTTCGACGCCCACGACTACCTCGACGCCGCGCTGGCGGCGCTGTCGCCCGGCGGCGTGGTCCACTACCACGAGGCCACGCCCGAGGCCGAGCGGTGGGACCGACCGGTCGGCCGCGTCGAGGCCGCGGCCGGGGACCGCGGTCGGCCGGTCGAGGTGCTGGACCGCCGGGTCGTCAAGAGCCACTCGCCGGGCGTCGACCACGTGGTCGTCGACGCCCGCTTCGGGGAGAAGGCTTAGGCCACTGGCGTCCCCGGTCGACCCATGGACCTCGACCGCCAGCAGATCCTGGCCATCGTCCTGGTGCTCCTGATGGTCGGCTCGTCGGTCGCCTACGCCGTCTCGCTGCTCTGAGCCTCAGCCGAGCGCCTCGACGTCGGCGGCGGTGGGGTCGTCGGGCAGGCGCTCGATGCAGTCGTAACACAGGAACGCCTCCGTGCCGTCGTCGAACTCCAGGGTCAGACCTCCGGTGGCGTCGCTCTCGAGGGTCCAGAGGTTCGCGATGCCGCCCGCGATGGTGACGTCCTCACCGCAGCCGTCGCAGGGCTCGGTGGCCATGGCCCGGCTTCACAGCCCGCGCGGTTAAACGCTCACGTCGGCGGGTTGACGAACAGCGCGTCGGCCACGGCGAGGCCGCCGAGCACGCCGGCGACCGCCAGCGCCTGCGGCGTCGGCACCGCCAGCAACGCGTCCGCGAACAGCGACGCCACGAACGCCAGCGGGATGGCCGCCAGCACGAGGTCGTACCGGCGCAGCGGGAGGGTCTCGAGCGACGGGTCGACCGTCCGCAGTCCGTCGGTCTGGCTCGACGTCATCGCTGCGTCACCTCGTCCTCTGGTACGGCTTCGTCCCAGTTAAAAATTGCCCCGGTGACCCAGGGAAAACCGTATCGACTGTTCCAAAGATGGGCTTGGAAATATTCCTGTAACTTATCAAAACCCAATAAGGCTCGCTTCTGGTCCCCCACTGGCCGGCGCAGACCGGCGTCGTGGGTCATCCTCCTCGGCGGACCCGGCGCACCGGTTCGACCGCGCCATCACCACCGGCGCACCTGCGCGGACGCGGTCACGCTGCGTTCGGGCCGTTACAGCCGGCGCTGGTGCCCCCGCTGGTCGCCCACCCGCTGCTGGCCTGGAATTGGTGGGGTACGTCGTGGCCGTCCTGGCGGTGGCCTGGTCGGCTACCTGGCTGCTGGGCGGCAGAACTGGGACGTCGTCACTCGGACTTCATCCGCTCGTACTGGTCCAGCAGGTCCTCCGCCGATCCGCCGGACTCGTACTCGACGCTGCCCTGGTAGTTGGTCCGCTCGTCGTCGAAGGATGCATCGACGCTGCTGGCCTTCTGTTCGCGGCGCTCGTGCTCGTCCTCGTCATAGGCACCCATTGACATGGTACGCTCACCCGTAGTTGTGAGTAGGCGGATATGAATGTAACGGACGATACACACGGTGATTTATAACCGGGCCGGCGACGGTCCGTCCGGGCGGGTACCGCCCGCGGTCGCAACCGCTAACCCGCGTGAGGGCGTAGGCACACCCGTGGCAGGACCGCTGCGCTTCCGCTACTCGCCGGCCTCGTGGGACCGCGACCGGGTCCACGACGAGCTGTTCGGCCCGCTCGACGGGAACCTGGGGGCCGAGATGACCGGGGCCTGGTACGCCCCGCCCGGCGGCCACGAGGCGGTCCGGTTCGAGATGGCCGACGGGAGCTTCGCGCTGTTCTGCTGGCGCACGGGCGAGGCCGCCCGGCCGGGCGAGCGGCCCGAGGGCCTTGGTCCGGCCGGCGGCGAGGCCTACTGGCTGGGCAACACCGAGACGCCGGAGGTGCTCTGGCGCACCGAGAAGTTCACCTTCGCCGAGGTGCCCTACCCGGTGGCCCGGTGGGCCCAGCGCGAGCTGCTCGCGATGCTGGCCGAGGAGGACCCGTGGCTCGCCGACTACGAGTACGTCGCGTGGTTCTTCCTGCCGGTGTTCCACTCGAAGGACGGCAAGGAGACGACCCGCCGGTTCTTCGGCGAGCACGCGGCGGGGTTCCCCGACGCCGACCGCGACGCCGCGCTGGGGTTCGTCGAGGACCTGCTGCGGACGGGCGTGCTCGACGACTACCGGTACACCATGGCGGCCAAGCTGGGCACCGGCGGGATGGACGTCCACCGCATGGCGGCCACGCTGAGCGAGTTCACCGTCGGGAAGCTGCTCCACGACGCCGGCCTCGCCGTCGAGCCCGAGGTGGCCATGGCGTCGGGCCACGCGCTGGACTTCCGCGCCGACGGCCGGCTGGTGGAGGTCACCCGGCCGATGCCGCCGCCCCGGCGCACCGGGACGGACTCGCCGGTCGTCGCCGTCCGGGAGTCCGGCGACGCCAAGGGCGACGACCAGCTGGCCGCCCACCCCGACGCGGTGCTGGTCGTGGACTGCTCGTCGTTCGCCGAGGACGACTGGCGGGCGGTCGTCGGCGAGCGGCCCGGGCTGGGCCACCAGCCCGCCGTCGTGATCCGGGCCCGCCCTGACGGCCGGATCGAGGGGTTCCACCACGGCGGGCTGCCGTGGGACCTCGACGGCGCGGTCGACTGGGTGGCCTAGCCGTCGCGACGCCGGGTCGGAGCCCGTCCCGCGCGGTAGGCCTATCCCGTTGGGCACCGAGCCAGCCGCCGTGTACGACCTCACCCACCCGCTGACGGACGGCATGCCGACGTACCCCGGAGACCCGCCGGTCCGGGTCGCCACCGTCGCCGACCTCTCCACCGAGGGCTACCGGGTGACGGAGCTCCGGTGTGGCAGCCACGCCGGCACCCACGTCGACGCGCCGGCCCACACCGAACCGGACGGGGCGACGCTCGCGGAGCTCCCGATCGAGCGGTTCGCGATGGACGCGGTGGTGGTCGACTGCCGCGACCTCGGCCCCCGCCAGCCGGTACCGCCGGACCGCGTTCCCTCGGTCGAGGCCGACTGCGTGGTCGTCCACACCGGCTGGGACGCCCACTGGGGCACCGATCGCTACGTCGACCACCCGTTCCTCGCGCCCGCCACCGCCCGCCGGTGCGCCGCGCGGGGCTTCGACGTGGCGATGGACGCGGGTGGCCCCGACCCGTCACCCTCGGAGCGCGCCGGTGCCGGCGAACCCGCGGGTCACCCGGGCCACCACGCGCTGCTCGGGGCCGGTCGGCTCCTGATCGAGAACCTGACCGGGCTGGCCGCGGTGCCCGACCGGTTCGAGCTCCGGGCGTTCCCCGTCGCGCTGGGGGGCGATGGGGCGCCGGCCCGCGTCGTCGGGGTCCCGCGGGCCGGGTGAACCGCGCGGTCGCCGTCGCCGGCCGGGACCGCCCGTCTCAGAACGAGACCTGGTCGGGGCCGCCCTCGCCCAGGGCCGGCGAGTCGCGGTCCGAGTAGTGCTTGCGGCCGACGGCCTCGCTGGACAGCGCCGAGTAGGTGGCGAACCGGACGTCCTCGCCGCGCTCGAACGTCTCCTCGCCCAGCCGCGACAGCGCGTCGCCCAGCGTCCCCGCGCCCTCGTGGGCCAGCTCCAGGTCGCCGTACTCTTCGATGATCTCCTCCGTGGTCGCGGGGAACGAGTGTGCCTCGAACGCGTCGTCGGCGTCGGCGAACAGGTGCATGGGAGCCGACCTACGCGCGAATCCTTCATGAATCTTCCCTACAAACACTGCCACCTCGTCTAACGACATTAAGGACACATAAGGTTCGGGTTCACGCTGGAAACCTGCGGCGGCCCACGAGCCGACACGGTTTAGCCGCCTGCCGGTCCAGCGGGTCCATGGTCGTCGCGGACCTCCACGTCCACACCACCAACTCCGACGGGGAACTCACCCTCGATGCGGTGCCCGACGCCGCGGCGGACGCGGCCCTCGAGGCCGTGGCCGTCACCGACCACGACCGCCTCCACCCCGACCTGGCGGCGCCGGTGGTCCAGCGCGACGGGCTGACGCTCGTCCACGGCATCGAGCTCCGGGTCGAGGCGGCGTGTGGCCGGGTGGACCTCCTGGGCTACGGCGCCCGGCGCACCCCCGCGCTGACCGACGAGGTCGAGCGCATCCAGCGCGACCGCGTCGAGCGCGGCGCCGCCATCATCGACTGCCTCGAGGACCGCCTGGGGGTCGCCCTCGACGTCGAGCCCCGCGAGGGCCTCGGCCGGCCCCACGTCGCCCGCGCCGTCGTCGAGGCAACGGACTACGGCTACCAGGAGACCTTCGACGAGCTCATCGGCGAGGGCCGGCCCTGCTACCGTGCGCGGGACGTCCCCGGCTTCGACCGGGGCGTCGAGGTCCTGGACGAGGCCTGCGGGCTGGTCGGGCTCGCCCACCCGTTCCGGTACGACGACCCCGAGGCCGCGCTGGCGCTGTGCGCCGACCTGGACGCCCTCGAGCGCTACTACCCCTACGACCGCGACGTCGACACCGCGCTCCTCGACCGCGCCATCGAGCGCCACGACCTGGTCGCCACGGGCGGCAGCGACGCCCACGACGACCGCCTGGGCCTGGCGGGGCTGTCGCGGGCCGAGTTCGAGGCCGTCCGTGGACGTCTGGACGCTCCTGGCTGATCGTGTGCGGTCGGGTCTGGGTGGACGATCTGCCAGGAGCGTCCCTCCGACAGCATCTCGGGGCGTTCCGGGTGGTTCTGGCGGTCGAGAGCAGTCATGCGGTCGAGCGCTCCGGTGCCCCGAAGACGGAATCACGGCCGGCGCGCCGAACCATTTGCCACGACCCACAGCGTTGAAGCGTCGCGCTCCCGTACCTCGGACATGCGCTGTCACTACTGCGACGACCCGGCCGACATCGCCGTCGAGAAGGAAGGTCTGAAGGTCGGCCTCTGCGAGTCACACTTCCGCGACCGGCTCGACGAGCTCCGCGAGGAGGGGTTCCTCGAGGAGCTCCAGGACGAGCTCGACGTCGACGGCTCCTAGACGCCCCGCTCGTCGAGCAGCGCCTCGAACTCCTCCTCGGTCAGCCGGGGCACGTCGTGCTCGTCGGCGGCCTCGCGCTTGGTGGTGCCCGGGTCGGCCCCGACCACCAGGTAGTCCGTGTTCGAGGAGACGCTGCCGGTCGCTGACCCCCCGTGGCGCTCGACCAGGTCCTCGGCCTCGTCGCGGGTGTAGCCATCGAGGGCGCCGGTGAAGACGAACGTCAGCCCCGCGAGCTCGTCGCCGGCGGCGCCCTCGGCCGCCTCCGGTTCGACGCCGCGCTCGCGCAGGGCGGCCACGACCTCGCGGTTGCGCTCGCTGGCGAAGAACTCCCGGATCTCGCCGGCTACGGTGGGGCCGACGTCCTCGACCGCCCGCAGCTCGTCCTCGTCGGCTTCCATCACCGCGTCCAGCGTGCCGAAGTGGGTCGCCAGGTTGCGCGCCAGGGTCGGGCCGACCTCCGGGACCCCCAGCGCGACGAGGAAGTCCGCGAGCGCCGGCTCGGTGGCGGCCGCCAGCTCAGCCAGCAGGTTCTCGGCGCTGGTCTCGCCCCACCCCTCCAGTGCCGCGAGGTCCTCGACTGCGAGGTCGTAGAGGTCCGGGATGGACTCGACGAGCCCCGCCTCGACCAGCTGCTCGACGCGCTCCTCGCCGAGCCCCTCGACGTCGAGGGCCTCGCGGCTGGCGTAGTGCTGTACCGCGCGCTTGAGCTGGGCGGGGCAGGCGAGCCCGCCCGTGCAGAAGGCCATCGGGCCGTCGCGCTCGACCGCCGAGCCACACGCCGGACAGCGCTCGGGCATCGCGAAGTGGCTCTCGCCGGCGTGCTCGAGGACCTCGGCCACGTAGGGGATGACGTCGCCGGCGCGCTCGACCCGGACCCGGTCGCCGACGTCGACGCCGAGCGCCTCGATCTGGTCGGGGTTGTGGAGGCTGGCCCGCGAGACCGTGACGCCCGAGACGTCGACGGGGTCCAGCAGCGCCACTGGCGTCAGCCGGCCGGTGCGGCCCACCTGGACGGCGATCTCCCGGATCGTCGTCTCCTCGCTCCGGGCCGGGAACTTGTAGGCGAAGGCCCACCGGGGCGCCGCCGAGGTCGCGCCGAGCTCCTCGCAGTCACCGAGGTCGTCGACCTTCAGGACGACGCCGTCGGTCTCGTAGTCCAGGTCGTCGCGCTCGGCGAGCAGCCGGTCGCGGTAGTCGATGGCGGCCTCGACGTCCTCGACCACCGCGACCCGGTCGTTGACCGGCAGCCCCCACTCCGGGAGGCGCTCGTGGTGATCGGCGTGGCGCTCGAACGCGACGCTGGCGTCGAGGACGTCGAAGAAGAACACCGACAGCGGGCGCTCGGCCACGACCGACGGATCGAGCTGGCGCACCGTCCCGGCGGTGGCGTTGCGGGGGTTGGCGAACGGCTCCTGGCCGGCCTCGACGCGCTCGCGGTTGTACGCCTGGAACGCGTCGCGGGGCATGTACAGCTCGCCCCGGACCGCGAGTTCCGCCGGCGGGTCCCCGCCGAGGCGCTGGGGCACCGCCCGCACCGTGCGGACGTTCTCGGTCACGTCGTCGCCCCGCCGGCCGTCCCCCCGCGTGACCGCCCGGACGTACTCGCCGTCCTCGTAGACCACCTCGATGGAGACGCCGTCGAACTTGGGCTCACAGAGGTACGAGACGTCGCCGACCGCGTCCCGCACCCGGCTGTCGAACTCCCGGACGTCCTCGGCGTCGCCGCCGGAGTCGATGGACAGCATCGGCGCGACGTGCTCGACGGTCTCGAGCTCGTCGAGCGGCTCGCCGCCGACGCGCCGGGTCGGCGAGTCCTCGCTCGCGAGGTCGAAGGCGTCCTCGAGCGCGGCGAGCCGGTCGAACAGCGCGTCGTAGGTGGCGTCCGAGACGACGGGGTCGGCCTCGACGTAGTAGCGGTAGTCGTGGTACCGCAGCGCCGCCCGGAGCTGCTCGACCTGCGCCTCGGCGTCGGCTTCCGAGAGCGACTCGGGGGGCTCGAACTCCGTCGACGGGTCCCGGACGTAGGGGTTGTCCTCGGGCTCGTCCATCGGCCGTGATGGGGACTCGATGGCACTAAAATCCCGCCAAGACCCCGGTCGGGACCGTGGCGGTGGTTCGGTGGCGTCGCCCCGCCTGGAACGTCTTTCCCCCAGTCACCAGATCCCGTCGCGGAGTGATTTTGCGCGGACCGACGGGGCTTATGTCCCGCCCCCCGAACCCGGCCACATGAGCGACGAGTTCCTCCTGCTCAATCCCGGCCCGGTGCCGGTCGAGGACGACGTCCTGGCGGCGATGGCCGAGCCGATGGTGAGCCACCGGTCGGCGGCGTTCGAGGCGGTCTACGAGCGCGCACAGGACGGCCTCGAGCACGTGTTCACCCGGTCGACGCCCGACGGGACGGCGACCGCCGACGACGGTACCGCCCTCATCCTCAACGGGACGGCCACGATGGCGATGGAGGCCGCCGTCGCCAACGTCGTCGACCGCGACGGCGAGGTCGTCGCGCTGGTCAACGGGAAGTTCGGCCGGCGCTTCAAGCGGATCGCGGACCGCCACGCGCGGGTCAGGCCCGTCGAGGTGCCGTGGGGCGAGTCGTTCGACCCCGCCGACGTCGAGGCCGCGGTCGACGACGACGTCGACGTGGTCACGATGGTCCACAACGAGACCTCGACGGGGCTGCTCAACCCCGTCGAGGCGGTCGGCGAGGTCGCCGCCGCCCACGGCGCGCTGTTCGTCGTCGACGGCGTCACCTCCATCGGTGGCGACGAGTTCCGCGTCGACGACTGGGGCGTCGACGTCGCGGTCACCGACGCCCAGAAGGCGCTGGCGGCGCCGCCGGGCATCTCGGCGATGTACGTCACGGGGGAGGCCTGGGACCGGGTCGACGGTGCGGGTGCGCCGTTCTACGAGGACCTGGACTGGCACGCCCGGAAGGCCGAGAGCCACCAGACGCCGTTCACGTCGGCGGTGCCGCTGGTCCGGGCCATGGCCGAGGCGGTCGAGGCCATCCGCGCCGAGGGCATGCCGGCCCGCATCGATCGCCACCGCCGCCAGGCGCGGGCCTTCCGCGCGGGCTTCGAGGCGCTGGGGCTCGAGCGGTTCCCGACCGTCGAGGGCCCGACCGGGCTGTCGAACACCGTGACGGCCATCGCGCTGCCGGAGACGGTGCGGGCCGACCCCGACGCCTTCTTCGACGCCGTCGCCGAGCGGAACGTCTCCATCTCGGGCGGCCAGGCCCACCTCGGCGGCGAGATCTTCCGGGTCTCGAACATGGGGAACCTCGCCCCCGACCAGATCGTCCGGGGCGTCCGGACGGTCGGCGAGGCGCTCGCCGACGTCGGCGTCGCCACCGACGTGGACGCCGGCGTGGCGGCCGCCCGGCGGGAACTCGAGTGAGGCGCTCGCCGGTCACTCCGGCGCCGCCACCGACTCGGCCACCTCGACGAGGCCGGTCCAGGTGTTCAGGCCCGCCCGCAGTCCCACGAGGTCGTCGGCGACGACGGCGACCTCGACGGTCGCTCCGTCGCGCGTGACGGTCGCCGTCGTGCGGTCGCCGTCGATCTCGCCGACCTCGCGGGCGACCGCCCCGGCGACGTGGGTCGCGACTGCGGGGTCGTCGTAGTCGAAGACCAGGGTCGCCTCGTGGGGGCGGTCGGCCACGCCTCAGTCGACGTCGATCTCCTTGACGTCCCGCGAGCGCTCCTTCAGCAGGACGCGGTGGCCGCAGTACGGACACCTGACGCCGCCGTACTCGTCGAGCTTGACGTCACGCTTGCACCGCGAGCACTTGTAGCTCATTCCTCGTCCTCGGTCAGGGCCGCCCGGAGCGACCGGGCGGTCGTCTTGCCGGCCGGCGTCCGGGGCTTGTAGGCGCCGCCCGTGAACGTGTAGCCGCAGTAGCCACACTCCCAGACGCCGGTGCCCTGGCGCTCGACCCGGTCCTCGCCGCACTCCGGACAGGCGTGGTCGTCGCGCATGTCGTCCTCGATCTCGGCGACGCGGCGGCGGGCGACGCGCCCGTACCGGGCGCCGAACCGCCCCGCGCTGCCGGTGCGTCCGCGCTTGCTGGCCATGATTGTGCGTCCTCGGGTCAGCGGAGGCAAAAACCTGTTGAGTCGCCGGCGGGGCCCGCGGGTGGTCGGTGACCCGGTCACCCCCCGTCCTGCAGCCCCGCATCGGCGAGGGCCTCGTTCAGGTCGGCCCGCACGTCCTCGCCGCGCTCGCGGTCGCCCGCCGTCGTCACCACGCGGTTCTCCTGGACCGACGAGCCGTCGCGCACGAGCAGCCGGACGTTGCCGTTCTCGCCGGCGCGGGTGGCCTTGGCCCGCAGGCCCGACCGCGAGCCGCCCCCGCCGGCGTCGATGGGGCCGGGGACGACCTTCTTGACGTGGGGGTGGTCGGCGACGGTCTCGACGGCGGCCATCCCCTCGCGGCCGCCGACGAGGGTGGAGTGCGAGCCGCCGAGCTTCTCCGCCGGCGGCACGTCGACGACCTCCAGGCCGGGGTCGGCGCCGCGCTCGCGCACGGCGGCGACCGGGTCGTCGTCGCGCACCCGGTAGAGCTGGTACCGGAGGTCGGCCCGCACCGCCGCGAGGACGTCCCGGTCGCCGGCGGCGTACACCTCCTCGGGGCGCTTGCGGCGGGTCTCGTCGGCCACCCGGCCGGCGAAGTTCCGGAGCTCGGTCCGCTCGCGCTCGGGGTCGTCGGCGGGCGAGGTGGTGACGGTCCGGCGGGCGACCACCTCGCCGTCGAGCATCGCGGCGACCGTGCCGCGCTCGCGACCCAGGTCCAGCACCACGGTGTCGGCGTTGGGCGTCCGGCAGACCAGGCAGTAGTCGCCCGGCCGGTCGAGGTCGGCGCCGCAGTGGCGACACGCCGGTGCCATCGGCGGAGACTCGGCGGCCGTCCCGGATAAGTCGGCCGGTCGGCGGGCCGGCCGACCTCGACGTCGAGGACCGGTGACGACGCGGCCCACGCCCACCGGCAGGGGCAGCCACCCGCTCACGCCATCTCGTGGGGCGCCAGCTTGAGGTACTCCCGCAGCAGCACCGTCGCGTAGCTGCCCTTCGGCAGCGCGAAGCCGAACCGCAGGGCGTCCTCGCCCGCATCCCGCTCGACCTCGCAGTCGGTCGTCACCAGCACCGCCCGGCGGGTCCCCGTCGAGCCGAACTCACCCGGGAGATCGAAGTCCGCCGGCGCGACACCGAGCTCGTCGAGCACCTCGCGCTCGACCTCGCCGGGCTCGCCCTCGCCGAGCTCGGTCTCGGTGCCCACCAGCGGCGCGGTGACGAACGCCCGCCCGCGCTCGACGTGGCGGGCGACGGCGTCGAGCCGGTCGGCGGTGACGCGCTGGGTGCGGTCGGCGTCGGGCACCGTCACGTCGGCGTGGCCGTCGCGCTCGGCGAAACAGACCACGTCGCCGGCGACCGGCTCGTCGAACGGCAGCCCCCGCTCCAGCCGCGCCGACAGCATCAGGTTGAACGCGTGGGACTGGGCGGCGTTGACCAGCAGCTGCTGGAGGTTCGCCGGGAGCGTCTCGAGGGCCTCGCGGAACGAGCCGCCCTCGGCCAGCCGGTGGAGCATCGCCCGCTCGTAGCCCAGGTGGCCGGGGAACCGCTCGAGGGCGGCCTGCCAGTCGCGCGTCTCGGCGACGAACTCACGGGCCGCGCGCGTTCCCTCGGGCTCGTGCTCGCTCGCCTCGCCGAGGTAGGTCAGCACGGCGGCCTCGAAGTCGCCCCGGACGACCGCCAGGCCGACCGCGTGGGTGACCGGCCGCAGCGACCCGAACCGCTGCTGGCCGAAGTAGTTCGGCACGCCGACCCGCACCTCGCCGGACTCCCCGTCACCGCCTCCGCCGGCGCCGCTGCCGCCGAACGCCCGCAGCTCGTCGGTGACGGCGGGCACGGCGCCGGGTCGCTCGGGCTCGCGCACCGTGACCTCGAAGGCGTTGCCCGCCAGGTCGCCGAACAGCACCGGCCGGCCCGCCCGCCCCAGCACCGAGAGCTCCGCGCCGGCCACCTCCGGCAGGTCGCCGGCGGCGACGCCCCGCACCGAGAACAGCTGCGTCGTGACGGCGCGCTTGTCCTTCGTCCCGGCCCACGACACCCGCTCGCGGGAGACGCCCAGCGCGTCGGCGAGGTCGCCAGCGAAGCCGTTGGTGTCCCGGTCCCGCAGCGTGGCCCGGACGACGAGGTGGGGGTACGAGCCCGGGTCGGCGTCGACCGGCCGCACGTCGACGTCGAAGGCCTCCAGCTCCCGGACGCGGAAGTCCTCGGGGCGGGCGCGCAGCCGCCCGCCGGCCCCGTCGCCGTCGCTGACGTACCACGCCATGCCGACCGCCGCCTCGTCGGGATGGGCCTCGCGCACGGGTCGGCGTTGGCCGCGGGGTGCCTTGGCTCCGGCGCTCGCTCCATCGGTGGCGTTCGCTTCGCTCACGCCACCCGGCTAGTACAGCGACAGATCGCCGGTGACCTCGTCCACCAGCCGCTCGGGACCCGGCCCGACGGCCAGCGCGGTGACGGTCCCCGGCTTGAGCTGGGTCCGGCCCGCGTCCCGCACAACGGCGTGGGGCAGGCCCTTCCGCTCGGCGGCGTCGGCCAGCTCGAACAGCCGGGCCTCGCCGTCGGCCCGGAGGACCACCTTCGTGGCGCCCTCGCCCTTCCACTCGCGGACGTCCCGGTCGGCGGCGTCGTCGGCGGCCTGCAGCGAGGCGTGGGCGACCTGGGCGGCGAGCTTCCCCTCGCCCATGCCGAGGTCCGCCCGGGCGACGATGGCCTGCTTCATGGTCGCTCGTCGGGGTCGGTCCGGATATGCCTGACGAGCGCGTGGCGCAGGGCGGTTCGTGGATGTTCGATCCCTCAGGAACGTCCCGAAGTGTCGGACCGCATGCTCGTGCTCGACCGCAACCGCCCGGAAAGCCCGCAGCGGGCGGGGGACTTTCCGGCGGTACGATCGGGTCGAGCACGACGTGCGGTCGGCAGGACGGGTGGTGGATCACGCCGGACTCCTTGCGCCCCGTCCGACGCACCTCCCCATCGTCCGAGCGCGGGTCTTATGCCCCCCACGCCCGGGGGTACGTTCATGATACTCTCGGACGCCGACATCCGCCGGCGGCTCACCGAGGGCGAGCTCGTCATCGAGCCCCTCGACGACCCCGAGATGCAGATACAGCCGGCGAGCGTCGACATGCGG
Source organism: uncultured Halobacteriales archaeon (assembly GCA_964459695.1). Lineage (GTDB taxonomy): Archaea > Halobacteriota > Halobacteria > Halobacteriales > Haloarculaceae > CAYWNQ01. Next base: position 14,845 of record CAYWNQ010000013.1, read on the forward strand.
CTGGGGCGGGAGTTCCTCAAGTTCCGGCAGGCCAACATCTCCTGCATCCACCCCGAGCGCGGCGACGAGGTCGCGGAGTACGTCGAGCGGACCACCATCCCCGGCTCCAGCGCCGGCCAGCAGTCCCTCGACGAGTACGCCGACGAGCGCGACGGCGGCGAACTCGAGCACGCCAGCGAGGAGTTCATCCTCCACCCCGGCGACTTCGTGCTGGGCACGACCAAGGAGCGCGTCGCCATCCCGGACGACATCCTCGCCCACGTGGAGGGCCGGTCGTCGCTGGGCCGGCTCGCCATCGTGGTCCACGCGACGGCGGGCATCGTCGACCCCGGCTACGAGGGTCAGATCACCCTGGAGCTGTCGAACCTCGGGACGGCGCCCGTGGCGCTCAAGCCGGACATGCGCATCTCCCAGCTGACGTTCACCCGGCTGCTGTCGCCCGCCGAGCGCCCCTACGGCGCCGAGCGCGGCTCGAAGTACCAGGGCCAGACCGGCCCGCAGGCGTCGCGCATCCAGTCGGACGAGGAGTTCGGCGGGGAGCAGCGATGACGCCCGTGTCGTCGCAGCGCCGACGAACGACGGAGTTCGGCGGGGAGCAGCGCGACGGATGAGGTTCCTCGAGGAGGTCGTCGTCGCCGAGTTCCTCCCGACCGTCCGGTCGATGCTGGCGGGCGAACTCCGCGACCGGGGGCTCACCCAGCGCGAGGTCGCCGACCTGCTGGGCATCAGCCAGTCGGCGGTCTCGAAGTACGCCCACGGCGAGGTCGACGTCAACGACGCGGTCGCGGCGGACGAGCGCGTGCGCGAACTGGTCGACGAGCTCGCCGACGGCCTGGCCGCCGGCGAGACGAGCCGCGTCCAGGCGCTGGCGGAGCTGGAGGTGCTGATCCGGCGCCTGGAGCAGGGCGACCTGCTGGCGCGGCTCCACGAGGAGGCGTTCCCGCCGCTATCCGACTACGACGGCACGGTCGCCATCCACGACCCCGAGAGCGACCTCAGGGAGACCGAGCGGGTGCTCGCCTCCGTCCGTCGCGGCCTGGCGCTGCTGGAGAACGCCGGCGGCTTCGCGGCGCTCATCCCCGCCGTGGGCTCGAACCTCGTCGAGGCGCTGCCGGACGCCCGGGGGGTCGACGAGGTCGCCGGCGTCCCCGGCCGGCTCATCGACGTCAAGGGGCGGGTCACGGTCCCCGCGCCGCCGGAGTTCGGCGCCAGCGGCCACGTCGCGACCGTCCTGCTGGCGGCGCGGGCGGCGGGTAGCGACGCCCGGGCGGCGCTGAACGTCGCCTACGACCCCGACGTGGTGGCCACCCTCGTCGACCGGGGCCACGTCGCCGTGGAGTTCGACAGCGAGGCGCCCGTCGAGGCCGCCGTCGCCGACGCGCTGGCGGAGACGTCCGACGCCAGCGTCCTCTACCAGACCGGCGCCGACGGCGTCGAGCCCGTCGCCTACGTGCTGGCCCCCGACGCGGTGGCCGCGGCGGAGGCCGTCCGGCCGCTCGTGGAGTGACCGATGGCCGTCGCCGAGTTCTACGGCCGGCACGCGGCCCTGTACGACCGCATCGCCACGCTGCCCGGGGTGGGCCGCTGGCGGGCGGCCGCCGCCGACGCGCTGGCCCTCGCCCCCGGCGACCTCGTCGTCGAGATGGGCTGTGGCACCGGCGCCAACCTCCCGTACCTCCGCGAGCGGGTCGGGCCGGCGGGCCGGGTCGTCGGGGTCGACCTCACCCGACCACTGCTCGAGCGGGCCCGGGACCGCGGCGCGGACGCGCTCCTGCAGGCCGACGCCACCACGCCGCCACTCGGGGCGGCGGACGCGGTGCTCGGGAGCTTCGTCAGCGGGATGTTCGCCGAGCCGGCGGCGGTGGTCGAGCGGTGGTGTGACCTGGTCGGGTCCGGCGGACGGGTGGCGCTGCTGGACGCCGCGCCGTCGCGCCATCCCGTCGGCCGGCTGGCGAACCCGGCGTTCGGGGCGTTCACCGTCGCCAGCGCCCCCGCCGAGTCGCTGCTCGACCCGCCCTACGACGCGCCGGCCGCCCTGGCCGACCGGGTCGCCGCCGCCCACCGCACCCTGGCCGACCGGGCCGGCGAGCCCCGGACCGGGCGCTACGCGCTGGGGTTCGTCCGGCTGACCGCCGCCCGGCTCCCGTGACTCAGGTCCCGACGCGCTCGACGTCGTTGCTCAGGCAGTCGGGGCAGCTCGCGCGACGCGGGTCCTTCCCGGACTCGAACTCCTCGCCGCAGTCGGTACACCGGAACGCGTCGGTCGGGTCGCGGTGCGCCCCGCCGACGCCGACGGCGTCTTTGAGCTTGCCGAGAACGCTCATGGTGTCTCCGGCTCGGAGGTGGCACTCGCGTCCGAAAGGGGTGGGGCCAGCGCTTCGGTCGGCGAAGTCGTGGTCGGTAGATTCAGGGCCGTCCGGGCCGGGGACACGGCCGTGAGCAGCGAGTGGGACCCGGCGAACGTCTTCGACGTGTTCGGCGACGAGAGCGCCCGTCGCATCCTGGCGCTGGCCGCCGAGCGGTCGCGCTCGGCGGAGGAGCTCGCCGACAACCTCGCCATCGCCCAGCCGACGGTCTACCGCCGGCTGGACGTCCTCGAGGCCCGCGACCTGGTCCGGACCGACCGCCGGATCGACGACGACGGCCACCACTACGAGGTGTACGAGACCACGCTGGAGTCGGCGACGTTCGAGCTGGTGGACGGCGAGGTCGTCGTCGACCTGACGCTGACCCGCGACCCCGGCGCGGCGGTCGACGACTTCGCCGAGTGAAGCCGGCCCGCACCGACCGTCCCGTTCCGCGTGGGCGTCGCAGAACGAGTCGAATCCGAGAGTCGCCGGCGCCGCGATGCCTACGCCTCGTACGCCTCGGCGTGGGCGTCGCAGAACGCCGGCTCCCGGAGCTGCGCCCGGACCAGCGCCGGCTGGCGGTGGGCGTCGAACAGCCGGCACCGCTCGTCGTCGCAGAACGCCTCGCCGGTGGCGAGGTAGTGGTAGGCGGCGAGCACGTAGCCGGCAAGCGCCTCGGTCGTCCGGGGGTCGCCCGCGACCAGGAACTCGCCGTCGACCTCCTCCTCGAGCACCTCGCGGGGCGGCGCGTCGCCCGAGACCAGCGCGTGTTTCTGCTTGGCCTGGTAGTAGGCCTCGGGCTTGGCGGGGGCCTCGTACAGCCCCGGCACCGACACCACCGCCGGCTGGCCCAGCACGGCGACCCGCTTGTGCCACCGGCCGTCGTGGTCGCCCCAGGTCCCCACCACGCGGTCCAGCAGCACGACCTGGAGGTGCTCCAGGTCGCCCCCGGCGTCGCGGTCGGCCAGGTGGGCCCGGAGGGCGTCCTGGACCGCCTGGCCGTCGTAGATGACGCCGCCGGCCCTGTCGGGGTCGGCCAGCGCCCGCTCCTCGTACCGGAGGATGCCGGTCATCGTGTTGCCGGTCGCGGGGTCGTACGGCGACAGCACCCGCGCCTCGGCGAACGCCCGGGCGACGTCCTCGCCCGCGTCGGCCAGGAGCCGGTCCCGGACGGTCACGGTCGCCGGGACGCGGTCGGCGAGCCAGTCGGCGAGTTCCTCGGCGTCAGCGGCGGCGGTGGGCGCGCGGTAGAGCGTCACCGTCTCGACCATGCCGGACCGTCGGCGGTCGCGGGCCAAACCGGTTGCGGTGGGCGCAGCGGAGGCCGCCGGCCCGGGGACGTGACAGCTGGATTACCACGGGCCGACGCACCCCGGCCCAGAGGCCGTCAGTCGTCGGTTCGGTCGCGAACAGCACCGGTTTTTCCCGCGATATTTATAAGTGCCTCCCGGGTGCAGGGTTGTCCATGACGTCGATAGAGGACGCGTTGACCTACCCGACCGAGAGCGACGACTGGATCACGACCGTGGCGATTGGGGGCGTCATGCTCCTCCTCAGCGTCTTCATCATCCCGGCGTTCATCGCCTACGGCTACCTCGGTCGCGCCATCCAGGCGAACCTCGATGGCGAGCCCGAGCCCCCGACGTTCGACGACTGGGGCGACCTCGTCGTGGACGGGATCAAGCTGATGGTGGTCGGCTTCGTCTACATGCTGATCCCGCTGGTCGTGATGTTCGTCACCGTGGGCACCGCGGTGGCCGCACTGCTCACCGGGACGGGGTCGGGCGCAGCGGCGGGCATCGGGACGCTGCTGGTCGGCTTTCTCGTCTCGTCCGTGCTCGCGCTGGTGTTCGGCTACTTCGCGGTGGTCGGCATCGTCAACATGGTCAGCGAGGACCGGCTCGGGGCCGCCTTCGACGTCGAGACCCTGCGCGAGGTGGGCCTCGACGGCGACTTCGCCGTCCCCTGGTTGCTCGCCGTGGGCGTCTTCGTCGGGGTGAGCGTGATCACCGGAATCCTCAACGTCATCCCGTTCCTCGGGGCCCTGGTCGGCGTCTTCCTCAACTTCTACGCGCTCATCGTGGCGTCCCGACTCTGGGCGGAGGGCTTCCAGGCGGCGACCGGGCAGGGCGACGGCGTCAGCCTGTGACGCGCGGCGGGTAGCCCCGGCTCGTCCGGCACTATTCAGAGTTGCTCGTGGGTGATGACAGCACCGCCGGAAAGCCTCGGTTGGCTGCGGTCGCGCGGCTCACGGCTCGCGTGCTCGCGGGTCCCGGGAACCCGAGCAGGCGGAGGCGTTCCAGACGGGAGAGACGGTCGTCGTCGGGGCGTGGAACGTCCGGCGGTCGGAGGAAACGACCGAAACTGAACAGGACCGCGGGCCCGCGCCGAACGCTTTTCCCCGTGGCTGCCCGCCCTCCGGGGGAGCGATGGTCGACGCGGTCGCCTACCACGAGCGCACCAGCCACTCCCCGCGCAGCGTCCGCGAGGACGACTTCGTCCTCGACCGGGCGAACCGCCCGCGGTCGTTCAAGCGCTACCGCGACCTGCCCCGCGAGGACCTCCAGCGGGTGCGGGCCCCCGAGCAGCCGGCGCTCTCGGTGGTCGCCGAACCCGGGGCGGACCCGCTCGCCGGCACCGGGCAACCGCCGCCGGACGGCCTCGACCGCGAGGCGGTGGCGACCCTCTGCTACTGGGCGAGTGGCGTCGTCAAGACCGTCGACCACGGCGACGGTGCGATGCCGTTCCGGGCGGCCTCCTGCACCGGCCGGCTGTACCACGTCGACTGCTACCTGGTCTGTGGCGACCTGCCATGGCTCGCGGCGGGCGTCTACCACTTCGACCCGCGGTCCGTGGGGCTGGACGTCGTCCGCGAGGGCGACCACCGGGGCGTGCTGGCCGCGGCGAGCGACCACCCCGGCGTCGCGGCGGCACCGGCGACCGTCGTCGCCACCTCGACCTGGTGGCGCAACGCCTGGAAGTACCGCGAGCGGACCTACCGCCACGCCTTCTGGGACTCGGGCACGGTGCTCGCCAACCTCCTGGCGGCGGCCCACGCGCTGGACCACCGCGCGTCGGTCGTCGCCGCGTTCGCCGACCGCCCGGTCGCCGACCTGGTGGGCGTCGACCCCGAACAGGAGGCGCCCCTGGAGCTGGTGGCGCTGGGTGGCGACGACGCGGCGCCGGCCGCCCGGGACGTGGCCCCGATCGACCCCGAGACGGTGCCGTACTCCGACGAACGCGTCGACTACCCGCTCGTCCACGAGGCGTGGGCCGCGAGCACGCTGGCCGACGGCGACGCGGCGGCCGACTGGCGCGAGCGCTGCCGGGAGGCGTCGGTCCCGCGGGCCGGCCCGGGCGACGGCGACCGCGTCGCCTGCGAGCCGGTGGACCACGCGACCGCGTCGGGGCGGCCCCTCCACGCCACCGTCCGGCGCCGGGGGTCCTGTCGGGAGTACGCCGAGGCGGGCCCGAGCCGGCGCCAGCTCGCGACCGTGCTCGACCGGGCGACTCGCGGGGTCCCCGCCGACTGGTGGCCCGGCGACGACGCGGACGGCCTGCGGTTCACCGACGTCTACTGTCTGCTCACCGGCGTCGCCGACGTGCCCGACGGCACCTACCAGTACCACCCCGGCGAGGATGCCCTCGAGCGCCTCGGCCCGACGGACCGCGCCACCAAGACCCACCTCGCGCTGGACCAGTCGTGGGCCGGCGCGGCCCACGCGAACGTCTACCTGCTGGCCGACGTCGAGGGCGTCGTCGACGCGCTGGGCGACCGGGGCTACCGGCTCGCACAGCTGGAGGCCGGCGTCACGCTGGGGCGGCTGTACCTGGCGACCTACGCCCACCGCGACCTCGGCGGCACCGGCCTGACGTTCTACGACGGCGCGGTGACCGAACACCTGTCGCCCCGTGCCGCCGGCACGGCGCCGACGTGCCTGTTCGCGGTCGGCCGGCGCGACGGGTGAGCGCGGGCGCCGCGGGCTCGCGCCGTCACGGTGTCCCCTCAGTCGTCGGCGGGCGTCGCGCGAGAGGTCATCTCGACGGGCTCTGCATCGACGCCGAGTTCGTCGATAGCGACCTGGGCGGCGCGCTTGCCCGAGACCAGCATCGCGCCGAAGGTCGGGCCCATCCGCGGCAGGCCGTAGGTGGTCGCGGTCGCCATCCCGGTGACGATCAGGCCGTCGTGGGCCAGCCCGGTGTGCTCGACGACGGCGTCCTCGCTCTCGCCGACCCACATCGAGT
>CAYWNQ010000014.1:0-8136 GCA_964459695.1 uncultured Halobacteriales archaeon
GAGGCGATCCGGGGGTCGCGGGTGCGGTCGCCGCGGCTGCTCGTCGACAACGTGACTGGGCTACTCCGAGGCTGAAGAACCGACCCCGCGTACCCGTCCAACACCCTTATCACCCGGACCCCTCCAACTCGCCGTCAGGATGTTCGAGGCGGGAGGGGTCGGAATCCGGCCGATGGAGGGGACGACGGGTCTCCGAATCACCGATAGGATAGATCGCCGGGGCTTCGAGCTCCGCACCGATAGCCAGGTCGATCCCGAGCCCACCTCGACTGACGTCTTCCCCAACGTCGTCAACGCGGCCGTGGACGTGTCGGTCGACAGGCTGACGGTCCCCGCGTCTCCCTCGGTCTACATCTACGACGACGACCAGGAGCCACTCGGGGACTTCCAGGAGTACTCCACCCGCCGCCTGGGCGACGGGCGGTTCTACATCCAGCTCGAGACCGTCCTCAAGCTGTACGTGAGTGTGGAGGGGCCGCTCCGCATCGTGAGGCACCCTGACTCCACCTCACTCACGCTCCCGGACACCGCGACCGTGACGCTCGGGATCCGACGCCACGAGGACCGGCCGGTCGGAACCATCACGACCACGACGGAGCCCTGCGACATTATGCGGGCACTCTCACACCTGGGGAGTTCGCTGATGACGACGGGCCCACGCAGGTCCTATCCCTCCCTCCGTGGCCACCCGCCAGCGATCGAACTCGGAGACGGCTTCGGTGTCCCAGACGACATCGACGCACCAACCACCGGCATCACGATCGAGCTCCCACCGGATCTGGAACGGGCGTACGTGGCGGCACCACTCTCTCGGTATCTCCCGGCGAGACTGGTCCCGGGAGACCACCCGCGACTCGTGACCGACGAGGGCTTCGCCCGAGACCTGGCTGGAGCCACCGGATACGAAGCCGAGGTGGAACGGGTCCTGAAACAGACCTTCTTCATGGACTGCCTGGCCAGAGAGGAGATCACCACCGAGACCACCGTGGAGCAGAACCGGGTCGCCGACCGCCTCCCCATCGACGTGAAGCGGGCCGGAGAGCTGCCACCAGCGGAGCGCCTTGAACGGTATCTCGAACCCGATTTCGAAACCATCGCGGAGTACGTCCCGAGGTGGAAGCTGGTCGCCCACGTGCAGCCCTCTCCGCGGTGGGTCGAGGTTCTGCCGTACCTCATGAACGACCTGGCCGTCATAACGACGGCAGGGACCGCTGAGCGGCGACGGATGGAGCCGACCCCTGGGACGACGGACGGTTCCGCCAGGGACCGGGCCGTCCGCTCGTCTGGTAACGCTGAAGCCGTCTGGGGCGTCTCCGACCCGACGTTCGTCGAGGTCGAGGAAGCAGATTCCGTGGAGCAGGCCTGGGTCGGCGAGGGAATTCCGATCGGAGCGAGCAAGTCCGTTCCCGAGGCCTTTCGCAACCGGATGAGCCGCGAAGAGAGCGACGACCAGAATCTCCGGATCGAGGTCGTCTGCAACGACGACGGGATGCTCGATGAGGGCTTCGCCGTCGGGGAGGTCTACGGGTCCCGGGACGACCTGCCCTTCGACGTCTCGATCCACAAGGACCTATCCAGCGAGCGCTTCCGCACGCTTCTGACCGACGACATCGACTTCCTCCACTACGTCGGCCACATCGACGAGACGGGTTTCGAGTGTTCGGACGGCTCGGTGGACGCCAGAGAACTCGAGTCGGTCAGCGTGGACTCGTTCGTCCTCAACGCTTGTCACTCCTACGCTCAGGGACTGGCACTGATCCATCGGGGTGCCATCGGCGGCGTCGTGACTCTCGACGAGGTGGTGAACAGCGGGGCCATCCGGGTCGGGAAGACGATGGCGCGGCTGCTCAACCTCGGTTTCCCGTTGCGACCTGCGCTCTCGATAGCCCGACAGCGTTCGATCTTCGGCGGACAGTACCTGGTGGTCGGCGATGGAAACTTCGACATCGCACGTGGACTCGGGCAGAACTTCGCGGAGGTTCGGACGACGCCGGACGGGTTCAAACTGTCCGTAACTTCGTATCCAACCCGGATCGCCGGCCTCGGTAGTATCTTCAATCCCGCAAACAGCAGACCCGGCGACGACTGGTACCTCATCGGTTCCAGACACATCGAATACGCGATCAATCGGAACGAACTCAGCCGGTATCTCGATACCGAGGTACAGCCCATTCTGTTCGATGGCGATTTTACCTGGAGTGATCGAATCGACCTCGAAGACCGAACCTAGACCCGTCGTGAGCTGTCGATACGATTTCGGCTTCGACACACATCATTTGTTCATGCACACATAATTCCACATCCTATCTTCTGGTAATATACCGGAAATCCCGAGCCAGTTAAGCCGCTCGACCCGAAAACCATCCCGTGCCCCACGCCACCAGCGGCCTCGTCGAGGGCCTGCTGACCATCGCCGCCGACCGCGACCCCAACGGCGTCAGCATCGCACTGGCGACGACCCCGGCAGGCGACCTCGGCCTCGACCTCCCGCCGGAGACGCCGGTGTTCACCGACTTCTACTTCCCCGACACCGGCGACTCGGTCTCGGCGGTGTTCGGCGTCGACCTCTCGACGCCCGGCTCGGAGGGCCGGTTCGTCTCCCACCCCGACGGCGACCCACAGCTCACCAGGACCGACGACCTCCACGGCGTTGTTCTGGTCGCCGTGCCGCCCTGGACGTCCGACGACCTCCGGGCGTACGACCGCCGCGGTCGGCGCCAGGAGCTGGAGCTGCTGGACGTGGTGCCACGCGACGGGGAGCTGCCCGACGCCTCCTGACTCACTCCAGGTAGCCCAGGTCCCGGAGCTGGGCGGCGATGTCCTCGAACTCCGCCTCCGTGAGCTCGCCCTGGCGCTGGTGCTGGATGACGATGCTCCGGAGCAGGAACCGGACGAGGTCGCTCGTCGAGGAGAAGGAGGTCCCCTCGATGGTCGAATCGACGCGGTCGGCCAGGTCCTTCGGGATGGACACCGTGGTGTACTCCGTCATGGCTCCCCCCAGGCGGCCACCGCCGAAAGGCGTTGTGCCGTCGGGATGCCCCGGATTTTTTGTCGCGGGCGCCGTACCGGCGAGCGATGGGAGTCCGGCCACCGGCCTCGGACGGCGAACCGGCCGACGATGCCACCATCAGCTTCGGCATCGCCGAGCTGGACGCGCGGCTCGAGGACGCCGAGCTGTCCTACCCGGCCGACACCGGCGACGTCACCGCGGCCCTGGGCGACCCCGAGGTGGCCTACGACGCCAGCGGGCACACGGTGCGGCTCTCGACGGCGCTCGACCGGGCCCATCCGGACAGCTTCGAGTCCGAGCAGGAGCTGCTGAACGCGCTCCACCCGGTGTTCGAGTCCTACCGCGACCGCTCGGCCGGCGGCCTCGTGCACCGACTCCGCGAGCTACTTCCGTTCTAGGGCGCCCCGCCGTGCCACCCGGTGAGGTGGCTATCCACCGACGTCCCAGGTCAGCACGACGCCCCCGTCCAGCCGCTCGACGCCGACCAGCTCCAGGTCGACGAACCGCTCGGGCTCGACGAACCCCTCGCCGTCCGCGAGCGTCGGCGCGTCCGCCCCGCCGATCACCGTGGGGCCCACGAACGTCGAGAGCTCGTCGACCAGGCCCGCCTCGAACAGCGAGAAGACCAGTTCGCCGCCGCCCTCGACCAGCAGGTGCTCGACGCCGCGGTCCTCGAGGGTCGCGAGCGCCGCCCCCAGGTCGACGCGGTCCCCGCCGGCGACGACGACCGTCGCACCGGCGGCCTCGAGCGCCGACCGGCGGTCGTCGGGGGCCGCCTCGCTCGCCAGGACGTAGGTGGCCGGCTCCTCGGCGAGGACGGCGGCGTCGGTCGGCGTCCGGCACCGGGAGTCGGCGACGACCCTGGCCGGCGGCGGGACGTCTCCCCGGGTCGCCGCCCGGTGGTCGGCGTCGTGGGCGACGAGCGAGGGGTCGTCGGCCAGGACCGTGCCGACGCCCACCCCGACGGCGTCGGCCTCGGCCCGGAGGCGGTGGACGCGGGCGAAGTCGTCGTCGCCGCTGATGGCGACCTGCTCGCGCCGCCGGGTCGAGAGCTTCCCGTCGGCGCTCGCCGCGACGTTGACGACGACGCGCATGGCGGCCGTGCGGCGGGCGGGCGGTAACCGCTTTCGGTCCACGGGAGGGCCAGGAATAATCAAGTTCACGGGCGGCGTAGGGGAGCCATGGCGGCCATCCGGACCGAGGGGCTGACGAAGTACTACGGCGACGTGCGTGGGGTCGAGGACCTGACGTTCGCCGTCGAGGAGGGCGAGGTGTTCGGCTACCTCGGCCCCAACGGCGCGGGCAAGACCACGACCATCAGGACCCTCCTGGGGCTCCTGTCGCCCACCCGCGGCTCGGCGACGGTGCTCGGTGCCGACGTGACCGACGCCCCGGCGCTGCGAGAGGCCCGCGGGAACGTCGGCTACCTCGCCGCCGACCCGGGCTACGACGAGGGGGCGATGGGCCGGGAGCTGGTGCGGTTCTACGGGTCGCTGCAGGGCGACGCGCGGAGCGGGGAGCTGCTGGAGCAGTTCGACCCGCCCATGGACCGGCGAGTGGGCGCGTACTCCCGGGGCAACCGCCAGAAGCTCGCCATCGTGCTGGCGTTCATGCACGAGCCCTCACTGGTCATCATGGACGAGCCCACCTCCGGGCTGGACCCCCTGATGCAGGAGCGGTTCTACGAGTTCCTCGAGGCCGAACGCGAGCGCGGCCTGACTGTGTTCCTCTCCTCGCACGTGCTGAGCGAGGTGCGGCGGACCTGCGACCGCGTCGGCATCCTCCGGGAGGGCCGGTTCGTGACCGTCGAGTCGGTCGAGGACCTGCTGGACCGCGCGGGCAAGCACGTCCGCGTCCGGGTGGCCGACGAGGTGGCCCGCGAGGACTTCGCCTTCGAGGGGGTCTCTGACCTGTCGGTCGACGGCACGGTCTCGTTCATGTTCACGGGCGCCTACGACGACCTCGTCGACGTCCTGGACCGCCACGATATCGTGGACCTCGAGATCGAGGAGGCCCCGCTCGAGGAGGTCTTCATGCGGTTCTACGGCCGCGAGGGCGACGCCGGCGGACGGGCCGAGCGCGTCGCGGAGGGCGAGGCCGATGCTTGAGATCGCCACCTACGGCCTCCGGCGCCGGCTGAAGGGGGCGCTGGCGCTGTCGGGCCTGTTCGCGCTGCTCGCGGCCATGATCGTGGCCTTCTTCCCGACCATCGAGGCGTCCGGCGCCGACTGGGAGGCCTACATCGAGAGCCTCCCGCCGGTGTTCCGCGAGGCGTTCGGCGTCGAGGCCATCACGACGCTCGGCGGGTTCCTGGCGGCGGAGCTCTACCAGTTCGCGTGGGTCATCCTCCTGGCGCTGTACTTCGCCTACCGCGGCGGCGGCCTGCTCGCCGGCGACGTCGAGCGCGGCCGGATGGACGTCCTGCTGGCGACGCCGGTCTCGCGGACCCGCGTGGTCGTCGAGAAGTACCTCTCGCTCTCGGTGCCGCTGGTGGTCGTCAACGTCACGACGTTCCTGGTCGTCGTGGCCGGCGTGGTCCTCATCGACGAACCCGTGCCCGTCGCCGACCTGGCCGCTGTCCACCTGCTGTCGGTGCCGTACCTGCTGGCCTGTGGCGCGGTCGGGCTGGTGCTGTCGGCCGCGGTCCACCGGGCCGACACCGCCCGGCGGGCCGGGCTCGGGCTGATATTCGCGCTGTTTCTGGTGGAGTCGGTGGCCGCCAGCACCGACTACGCGTGGCTCGGCCTGGCGAGCCCGACCCGGTACTACGACCCGACGGCGATCCTGGTGCACGGCGAGTACGACCTCGTCGGCGCGGCGGTGCTGGTGGCCGCCGGCGCCGTCCTGGTGGCCGCGGCGGTCGGCTACTTCCGGCGCGTCGACATCGAGTAGGGGCGACCCTTTTAGGCCCCTGCGGCGAAGGCCCGCCCATGAACATCGACGACGCGGCCGCGGAGCTCGCGGCCGACCTCGACGTCGACGAGTCCGCGGTCCGGGAGGACCTCGAGAAGCTCGTGCAGTACAGCGTCCCGCTCGACGAGGCGACCGAGAGCCTCCGCCGGAAGTACGGCGGCGGGGGCGAGGGCGGCGGCCAGCCCGCCAGCAGGGACGTCGCCGAGATCTCGACCGGCGACGGCAACGTGACGGTCACCGGGCGGGTGCTCACCGTCGGCCGGCGGTCGATCCGCTACGAGGGCGAGGAGCAGGTCATCCGGGAGGGCGAGCTCGCCGACGAGACCGGGACCATCGCCTACACCGCCTGGACGGAGTTCGGGCTAGAGCCGGGCGACACGGTGACCGCGGGCAACGCCGGCGTCCGCGAGTGGGAGGGCGAGCCGGAGCTCAACCTCGGCGAGTCCACGACGGTCCAGGTCCACGACGAACCGCTGGAGGTCCCCCACGACGTCGGCGGCGAACGGGACCTCGTCGAGCTGGCGCCCGGCGACCGCGGGCGCACCGTCGAGGTCCGGGTTCTCGAGGTCGAGCGGAAGGTCATCGACGGCCGGGACGGCGAGACAGAGATCCTGAGCGGCGTCGTCGCCGACGAGTCCGCCCGGCTGCCGTTCACCGACTGGGATCCCCACGACCAGATCGCCGAGGACGCCTCGGTCCGGATCGAGGACGTCCACGTCGGGGAGTTCCGCGGGGTCCCGTCGGTCAACGTCTCGCGGTTCTCGACGGTGACGCCCGTCGAGGACGTCGCGGCCACGACCGAGGCGACGACGATGGGCGTCCGCGAGGCCGTCGAGTCCGGCGGCGTCTTCGACGTCGAACTGGTCGGCAACGTCATCGCCGTCCGGGACGGCTCCGGGCTCATCCAGCGCTGCCCCGACTGTGGCCGGGTGATACAGAAGGGCCAGTGCCGCAGCCACGGCGAGGTCGACGGCGTCGACGACCTCCGGGTGAAGGCCATCCTCGACGACGGCACGGGGACGGTCACGGTCGTCCTGGACGACGAGCTGACCGCGGCCGTCTACGGCGGCGACCTCGAGGACGCCAGGGAGCACGCCCGCGACGCCATGGACCAGACCGTCGTCGCCGACCGCATCCGGGAGGCCATCGTCGGGCGGGAGTACCGCGTCCGCGGCGCCCTGTCGGTCGACGACTACGGCGCGAACCTCGAGGCCCGGGAGTTCGCCGAGCGCGACGACGACCCCGCCGACCGCGCGGCGGCGTTCCTGGCGGAGGTCGAGCCATGAGCGAGTCCGACGGCGGCCCCGGCCGCCGGGAGGTGGCCTACCGGCTGTTCGCCGCCGAGTACGACGACGCCGACCGCTCGTACAAGGAGAGTGACGAGGAGCGCGCCCCCAACTACGTCGTGACCCCGACCGGCGCCCGCGCCAACCGGCTGTTCGCCGTCGGCGTCCTGACCGAGGTCGAGCAGGTCAACGAGTCGATGGTCCGGGGCCGGGTGGTCGACCCCACGGGGGCGTTCGTCTGCTACGCCGGCCAGTACCAGCCCGACGCGCTAGCGTTCCTTGAGCGAGCCGAGCCGCCGGCCTTCGTCGCGATGACGGGCAAGGCCCGGACCTTCGAACCCGACGACGGCGACCGGGTCTACACCAGCGTCCGGCCGGAGTCGCTGACGGAGGTCGACGCCGAGACCCGCGACCGGTGGGTGGTCGGGACCGCCGAGCGCACCCTCGAGCGCGTCGCGACCGCCGCCGGCGCCATCGAGACCGGGCTCGCCGGCGACGAACTCCGGGCCGCACTCGAGGCGGTCGGCGTCGAGCCGGGGCTGGCGGCGGGCATCCCGCTGGCGCTTTCCCACTACGGGACCACGCCGACGTACCTCGACGCCGTCCGGGAGACCGCCGTCGACGCCGCGCGGGTCGTCGCCGGCGAGCGCGACGAGGTCGCCGACCGGCGGGTGGCGACCGACGCGACGGGCGACGTCACCGCCGCGTCGCTGGCCGACCCCGAGGTGGCCGCCGCGACGGTGCCGCCCGGCGCCGACGTCGCGGCTGGCGACGCGACGGACACCGCGGACCCGGAGCCGACCGCCGACGGTACCGAGGCAGGTGGCGACGCCACCAGTACCGACGTCGGTGGCGACGCTGCCGGTGCCGACGCCGGTGGACCCGCCGACGGGGAGGGCCTCGACGAGGCCGGGGGTGGCGACGAGG
>CAYWNQ010000014.1:8236-21324 GCA_964459695.1 uncultured Halobacteriales archaeon
GCCGGTGGACCCGCCGACGGGGAGGGCCTCGACGAGGCCGGGGGTGGCGACGAGGGGGACGGCACGGCGGTCGCCGAGACCGCCTCCGGCGCCGACGACGGTGCCACCGCAGAGCCCGAGGAGTTCGAGCTCGACGAGGAGACCCGCCGTGAGGTCGAGGAGGAGCACGGCGTCGAGTTCTCGACCGGCTCGGAGGTCGACGAGCCCGGCGAGACCGACCTCGAGACCCCCGGGGCCGAGGAGGCGGTGGGCGACGGGCCAGACGACGCCGGTGCCGGCGGGGCCGACGAGTCCGAGACCGCCGACACGCCCGAGGACTATACCGACGAATCGGGCGGTTCGATGGCCGCGGAGCCGGACCTCCAGGCGGCGGTCCTCGAGGCGATGGCGGAGCTGGACGACGGCGACGGCGCCGACCACGGGGCGGTGGTCGAGGCGGTCGACGCGGACGCCGGCGCGGTCGAGGACGCCATCGAGGACGCGCTCAAGAGCGGGCGGTGCTACGAGCCCGAGGACGGGCGACTGAAGCCGATCTGAGTCGATGGCGCTGGTGGACCCGGTCCCGGGCGAGCCCGCCGCCGTCGCCGACTGCGGCGACGAGCGGGCGCTGGTGGTCGCCGAGTACCACGCGGGCCTCGAGGTGGCGCTGCGCCACGAAGGGGTGGAGGTGCCCTCGCGGGCCGCCGACCGGCGCGAGCACCTGCTGGCGCTGCTGGACCGGACCGGCGCCGACCGGGTCGTGTTCCTGGGTGACCTGGCCAACGCCATCGGCGACCCGCCCCGGGCCGAACGCGAGGAGCTCGTGACGCTGCTGTCGACGCTGGCCGAGCGGGTCCCCGTCACGGTCGTGCGGGGCAACCACGACACCGAGTTCGACGCCTTCCTGGCCGGGGAGGGGTTGACGGCGACCGTCACGCCGGCGACGGGGACGCGCCTCGGCCCCGTCGGGTTCGCCCACGGCCACACCTGGCCCGTCCCGGAGGTGGTCGAGGCCGACGCGGTCTGCGTCGCCCACGAGCACCCCCGCGTCCGGCTCACCGACGAGGTCGGTGGCTCGCGCGACGAGCGGGCGTGGTTGCGGGGCCGGCTCGACCCGGCACCGTTCGCGGACCACCACGGCGTCGACGTGGCGGGTGGCGGCGACCTGGTCGTCTTCCCGGCGTTCAACGACCTGTCGGGCGGGACCTGGGTCAACGAGGACCGGGCGTTCCTGTCTCCGTACCTGCCCGAGGCGCTGGCCGACGGCGAGGTGTACCTGGTCGACGGCACCCGGCTGGGCGCCTACGCCACCGTGTGACGGCGGCGACGACGTTATGGGCCGTGCTGCCGACGACCGGCCCGTGCGACGCAGAACGCTGCTCGCCGCCGTCGCGGTCCTGGCTGGTGCGGCCGGCTGCTCGTCGGAGTCGGGGCCGACGGAGACGCCGACCGAGGCCGACTACGTCGAGCGGTTCCGGCTGGCGCTGTCCGCCGGCGCCGCGGAGTTCGCCGAGGTCCGCGTCCGCGTCGCCGACGGCGTCGCCCGGCTGACCTACGAGACCGCCGCGTCGGCGGGGGCCGACCGCTCGACGGTCCGGGACGCCATCGCCCGGGAGACCCGCGCGGTCGCGAGCTCGTACGCCTCGGTCGTGGGGGCGGGCTGGTCGGTCGACCGGCTCGCGGTGACCGTCGAGCAGACCGACGCGGTGGTCGCCACCTACCACGTCAGGCGGACCTGGGCCGAGGACTTCAACGGGCCGAACCGCTCCTCGGACCGGTACGCCCGGCGCATCCAGTCGACGCTCGAGATCGAGGCCCCGGCGACGGCGACCGGCAGCCGGACGCCGACCGACGGGGCCGAGGCGGTGGCGGGTCGACGCCCGTCAGAGCCCCCACACTGATTTGCGGGGACCGTGAACGGACGGGCCATGTCGTCGCGCCGCCCGGAGGACCCCGACGCCGGGGGCCCGGCGGCCGAGGAGGAGCCGATTCGCGTCCTCCACGTCGACGACGACCCTGACTTCCTGTCGCTGGTGGAGACCTACCTGGAGCGCGTCGGCGACCGAGAGCGATGCCGGTGGCGCGCGGATCGAGTTGCGGGGTGTCGAGGTGGCCGAGGGGCGCTGACGCGGTCGCCCCGCGGTCGACCGGGACGGTTTTCCCCCCGGGCGCCGGTCATCCCGACAGATGGAGCCGGTCGTCGCGCTCGCGCTGGTCCCCGCCGTCCTCTGGGGCTTCAGCCCCATCCTCTCCAAGCGGGGGATGGCCGGCGGGGGAGGCTCGCTCCAGGCGGCGCTGGTGGTGGTCACCGTCGACAGCACGCTGTACGCCGTCGCGCTGGTCGCCACCGGCGGGCTGGCCGTCGCCGCCGGCCTCACCCCCGCGGCGACGGCGCTGTTCCTCGGCGCCGGGGTGGTCGGCACCGCCATCGGTCGGCTGGCGGTGTTCGTCGGCGTCGACCGCGTCGGCGCCAGCGTCAACAGTGCCGTCATCTCCGCACGCCCGCTGTTCGCCGGCGTGTTGGCCGTCGGCCTCCTCGGCGAGCCGGTGACCCCGTTCACCGTCGCCGGCATCGGCGTGCTGGTCGTCGGCCTCGCGGTCCTGGCGCTGTCCCGCGGCGGCGACATCGGCGGCTGGCGACCCCGGGACCTCGTCTTCCCGCTGGTTGCCGCGGCGGCGTTCGGCGCGGGCAACGTCGCCCGGAAGTACGGTCTCGACGCCTTCGAGGACGTCTCGGTCCTCCAGGCCGTGGCGCTCAACGAGCTCGGGGCCCTCCTCACGCTGGGGGGGGGGTACGCCGTCCTCGCCGGCCGCGACGACGTCCTCGGGGCGCCGCGGCGCACCTACGCCTACTTCGCCGGCAGCGGCACCATCACGGCCGTCGCGCTGCTGTCGCTGTTCGCCGCGCTGGAACTGGGACGGGTCGTTGTGGTCGACCCGCTGGCGGCGACGGCACCGCTGTTCACCGCGGTGTTCGCCGCGGTGCTGCTCCGGGACCTGGAGCGGGTGACGCCGCGGCTGGTGGCCGGGGCGGTGCTCGTGGTCGTGGGAGTGGTGCTGGTGGTCGTGGAGCCGTCGGCGGTTCGGGGGCTGGTGGGGTGAGCGTACAGGAGGCGCGCGGCTTCGAACTTTCGGGCCTAAGCCGCGGAGGGGATTCGAACCCCCGAACTCCCGATTACAAGTCGGGTGCTTGAACCGCCCAAGCTCCCGCGGCGCGACCGACCGTTAGCCGCCCCCGCTTGAAGGGTCTTCGCTTCACAGCGGTTTCTCGAACTCGACGCGGTGGATCTCGTAGCCCCGCTCGCGGTAGAACCGCCGCGCGCGCTCGTTGTCCGCCATGGCCTCCAGGGCCACCACGTCGACGCCCTCCGCGGCGAGGGCCTCCTCCGCCGCCCTCAGCAGCGCCCCACCGGTGCCCTCTCCGCGGCGGTCGGGCACAACGTACAGGTTCCGGACCACGCCGCGGCGCACGTCCTGGCGGTAGCCGCCCTCGGCGGGCTCGAACATGACGAAGCCGACGGTGTCGCCGCCGTCGCGGGCGACCAGGAGCCCCCCGACGACGGCGTGGCGGGCCATCGCCTCCCGGACTCGCTCGCGGTTGCCGTCGCCGAGCAGGTGCGAGCCGTGCTCGCGCTGGCCCTCGGCCATCTCGACCCACCGGTCGGCGAGCGCGTCGACGTCCTCGACGGTGGCTTGCTCGACGTCCATCACTCGGAGGCCTCGAGCGCCTCGACGGCGGGGAGCGTCTCGCCGGTGAGCATCCGGAGCGTCGCGCCGCCGCCGGTCGAGACGTGGCTGAACCCCTCGATGCCGAGCCCCCGCAGCGCCGCCGCGGTGTCGCCGCCGCCGACGATGCTGGTGGGCGTCCGGGTGGCGGCGGTGTACAGCTCCCGGGTGCCCTCGGCGAACCTGTCGTCCTCGAACACCCCGGCGGGGCCGTTGAGGATGGCGGTGCCGGCGTCCTCCAGCACGTCGGCGTACGCCGAGACCGTCCGGGCGCCGACGTCGAGCGCCGGCTCCTCGGAGGGCAGGGCCTCGACGTCGAGCTCCACCCGCTCGCCGTCGCGCTCGACGGCCACGTCCCGGGGGAGGTAGACCCGGTGGCCGAACCGGTCCAGCAGCTCGCCGGCCTGCCTGACAGCCGCGTCGGACCGCTCGTTGACGACGGCGGCGGTCTCTGCGCCCATGGCGACGCCGTCGGCCAGCAGGAAGGCGTTGCCGACGATGCCGGCCGTCAGGACGGCGTCGGCCAGTCCGCGCTCCAGCACCGACCGGGCGACGTCGATGGAGTCGGCCACCTTCGCGCCGCCAAGGACGTACACCCGCGGCGTCGGCGTGCTCCCGATGTCGCCCAGCACCGCGAGCTCCCGCTCCATCACCCGGCCGGCGTATCCCGGCAGCCGCCGGGGGAACCCGACCAGCGAGGGCTGGGCGCGGTGGGCGGCGGCGAAGGCGTCGTTGACGTAGGCGTCGAGGACGGGGGCCAGCTTCCGGACGAGGAACGTCTCGGCGGCCCGGTCGGGCGAAAACTCCATGTACTCCTCGCTGTAGAAGCGGGTGTTCTCCAGCACGACGCACTCGCCGTCCTCGAGACCCCGGACGCGGTCGCGGGCCTCCGCCGAGAACGTGGCCTCGCAGTAGCCGACCGGCGCCGACAGCAGGTCGTCCAGGCGCTCGGCGTGCGAGGAGAGGTCGGCGAACTCGTCTCCACCCGGACGGCCCTGGTGGGCCAGCACGACGACCCGACCCCCGCCGTCGGCCAGCTCGGCGAGCGTGTCGACGTGGGCGAGCAGGCGCGCGTCGTCGGCCAGTTCGCCGTCCTCCAGCGGCGAGTTGACGTCCACGCGCACCCCGACGGCCCGGCCCTCGACAGCGAGGTCGTCGAGCGTCCGTGGCATTGTCGGGGGTCCCGTCGGGCCCAGCATAGGAGTTTCCATTCCCCTGCCGAGCGGGCGGCCCGACTTGCGAGGCCGACCGGAGGGAGGCCTCGGGAGAGCCGAGCGGCGGGCGACGCGACCGGCGGGTGGCGGGAGCGAAGCGAACGCCACCGAACGAGCGAGCGGCGACCGGAGGGAGCCGCGAGCAAGGGAGCGTCGCCGGATGTGCGAACGGCGAGCGAAGCGAGCCGTGAGCATGCGACCCGCCAGCGCCGCGCGACCGCAGCCACCGGGAGAGCTTCGCTCTCCCGAGCAGACGGCAGCTGCGCTGCCGTCGACAGCCGGGGCTTTCCTGGCGGTATCGGGGGAACGATCCCAAGCCGAACAGCGCCGACCCGCGTAGCGAAGGTTTATTTACCACACCCGACCCGACTACGGCACGTGAATCAGACTCATGGGTGTGACAGCATCCGCCCGCGGCGGCGTCGGCGCCGTCGTTGAGCGGCCGTTCCTCGGGGTCCTGGTGCTCGCCGGTCTCTACCTACTGGGCGACCTCGTCCTCAAGCTCCTGGGCATCCCCATCGTCGTCGGGGGCGTGCAGGTCATGGGCGGCCACCAGCTGTTCTCCAGTGTCGCAAACAAACTGGTCAACGGGCTCCTCCGGGGGCTGGTCATCGGGCTCACCGGCATCGGCCTGTCGATGACCTACAGCATCCTCAACTTCGCGAACTTCGCCCACGGCGACTTCATCACCGCCGGCGCCTTCGCGGGGACCGCGACCTCGTACGTCGTCGCCGGCGTGCTCGGGGCGGCCAGCTACGACATCGGCTCGCTCGTCCTCGTCGGCCCCCAGCTCGACGTCCAGGCCACGACGCTCGACATCTCCGTGACCAACACGCCCCTCGCCGTCGTCGCGGGGCTGGTCGCGGCCGGCGCGGGCACCGTCGCCGTCGCGCTGCTCGTCGACCGGCTCGCCTTCGAGCCCATCCGCGACCGCGGCGGCATCACGCTGCTCATCACCAGCATCGGGGTGGCGTTCATCCTCCGGTACCTCATCCGGTTCGTGTTCGGCGTCGCGGAGCGGACGGCGACCGACCCCGGTGCCTCGCCCGAGATGGAGTTCGTGTTCGTCGACGGCATCGTCAGCCTCGACGTCCACGACGGCCTGCTGCTCGTGCTCGGCGTCGGACTGATGGCCGGGCTGCACCTTCTCCTCCAGGGGACGAAGCTCGGCAAGGCGATGCGGGCGATGGCGGACAACAAGGACCTGGCCCGCATCACCGGCATCCCCACCGAGCGGGTCATCCGGGCCACGTGGATCCTGGGCGGCGGGCTCACCGGCGTCGCGGGCTACACCTGGGTGCTCTGGCGCGGGACCTTCGGCTGGTTCGACGGCTGGCTGTTCCTGCTGCTCATCTTCGCGGCGGTCATCCTCGGCGGCATCGGGTCCATCTACGGCGCCATGGCCGGCGGCCTCGCCATCGGCCTGGCGCGCGACCTCTCGACGGTGTGGATCTCGAGCACCATGGCGCGCTCGGCGGCGTTCGCCCTCATGATCGTCATCCTGGTCGTCAGGCCCTCGGGGCTGTTCTCCGGGAGGTCGACGGCATGACTGTCCGCGACCGGCTGCCGGATCGACTGGGACCCATCTGGGAGAACGACGTCCTGATGGTCACCACCCTGCTCGTGGCCATCTACGCCGTCTACCTCGGGATGGGCGCCGTCATGGGGTTCGACCTCAGCGGCCAGCTGAACGCCGTGAGCAGCCTCACGTTCTTCATCGGCGTGTTCGCGCTGCTGGCGCTCGCGCTGAACCTCCACTGGGGCTACACCGGTCTGTTCAACATCGGCGTCGTCGGGTTCATGGGCGTCGGCATCTACACGACCGCGGTGATGTCGAAGTCGGTCCAGCCGAGCGGCGGTGGCGCGCTCGCGGGCTCGACGGGCGGGTTCGGGCTGCCGCTGTGGCTCGGCATCATCATCGGGACGGTCGTGGCCGGGGTGTTCGGCCTGGTCGTCGCGCTGCCCGCCCTGCGCCTCCGCGCCGACTACCTCGCCATCGTCACCATCGCCGTCAGCGAGATCCTCCGGTTCTCGTTCAAGGAGCCGGCCCTGGCGAACTTCGACGTGGGGGGCCAGTCCGTCGGCCTGGGCGGGGGCGACGGCCTCCGACTCGACTGGGGGAGCACCGTCGAGCTCCTCTTCGATGCCCTGTTCCTCGGCGGGGTCAGAGACGGCGCGATCGAGTGGCTCTCGGGCTCGGTGAACAACCCGCGGGCGGTGTTCGACGGCCTGTTCTACGGCTTCATCCTCCTGGTGTTCGTCGTCCTGTACTACCTGCTCCTCCAGCGCATGGGCAACTCCCCGTTCGGCCGCGTGCTGAAGGCCATCCGGGAGGACGAGGAGGCGGCCAACTCGCTGGGCAAGGACACCAACCGGTTCAAGATGATCGTGTTCGTGGTGGGCTGTGGCCTGATGGGCCTGGCCGGCATCCTCTGGTTCAACAGCCGGGGCGCCATCAACGCCACCCAGTTCCGGCCGCGGCTGACCTTCTACGTCTGGATCGCCCTCATCATCGGCGGCGCCGGCTCGAACACCGGCAGCGTGGTCGGCGGGGCGGTGTTCGCCGCCGTGCTCTTCCGTGGTCCCCGGTACGCCCAGGACGTCGTCGAGCAGTTCGTCGACCTCCGGTCGCTGGCGCCCGGCAGCTTCGGCCAGGCGCTGGCCCCCATCACCGGAGAGCTCGACCCGATGCCGCTGGTCTGGTACACGGCCTCGAACATCACCGACCTCCAGTTGCTCATCATGGGGATCGTGCTGGTGTACCTGATGCACAACCGGCCACAGGGCTTCCTGGGCCACCGGAAGGAGGAGGCCGCCGCCATCTCGCTCGAACGCCCGGCGAGCACGGCGACGGACGACCGGCCGGGGAGTCCGCCCGCTGCCGCGGACGGCGGTGCCGGCGCGGGAGGTGGCGGCGATGAGTGACGCCGACGACGGCACCGGCAGGGGCGAGAGCTCGCCTGACGCCGCCGTGCGCAGCAACGTGCCCGAGGACGTCGACGTCGAGGTCGGCGAGGCCGAGGCACAGGACTCGCCGGTCGAGGAGGAGGCCAAGCACGTCCCGCGGAACATCCCGCTGCGGGTCGACGACCTGTACAAGGAGTTCGGCGGCCTGGTCGCCGTCGACGGGGCCTCTTTCCAGGTCGAGGAGGGCACCCTGACCGGGCTCATCGGTCCCAACGGCGCCGGCAAGTCGACCACGTTCAACTGCATCACCGGCGTCTACGAGCCCACCGCGGGCACCGTCCAGTTCCAGGGAGAGGACATCACCCACCTGAAGCCCCACCAGGTCGCCAAGCGGGGACTGGTGCGGACGTTCCAGATCGCCCGCGAGCTCGGCGAGATGACGGTCATGGAGAACCTCATGCTCGCCCCGATGAACCAGCGGGGCGAGTCGCTGTGGCGCAGCGTCCTGCCGGTCACCCGGAACGGCGTCGAGGCCCAGGAGGCCGAGATCCGCGACGAGTGCTGGGAGACCCTGGAGTTCTTCGACATCGACCACCTCGCCCACGAGTACGCCAAGAACCTCTCGGGCGGCCAGCGGAAGCTGCTCGAGCTGGCCCGCGTGCTGCTGACCGACCCGGACGTGCTCCTGCTCGACGAGCCGTTCGCCGGGGTCAACCCGTCGCTGGAGGAGCGGCTGCTCGGCCACCTCCACGCGCTGCGCGACCAGGGCTACACCTTCCTCGTCGTCGAGCACGACATGGACCTCATCATGAACAACTGCGAACACATCATCGTGATGCACCAGGGCAAGGTGCTCACCGAGGGCACGCCCGACGAGATCCGGGCCGACGAGCGCGTCGTCGAGGCCTACCTCGGCGGGGAGGTCGAGGGATGAGCGAGACGGCCGAGTCCGAGGGCGCCGACACGGAGGTGCGTCGGTGGTCGGACTCGCTGCTCCAGGTGCGCGATCTCGACGCGGGGTACGGCGACCTCCAGATCCTCTCGGAGGTGGACCTGGACGTCGGCGACGGGGAGTTCGTCACCGTCGTCGGTCCCAACGGCGCCGGCAAGTCGACTGTCATGAAGTCGGTGTTCGGGCTCACCACCCACATGGGCGGGACCATCACGTTCGACGGCGTCGACATCACGGGGATGACGCCCGACGATGTCATCCACCAGGGCATCGGCTACGTCCCCCAGGACGACAACATCTTCGACACCCTCTCCGTGCGGGAGAACCTGGAGATGGGCGCCTACATCCTCGACGAGGTGCCCCAGGACGCCCTCGCGGACGTGTACGAGCGGTTCCCGATGCTCGAGGAGCACTCCGGCCAGCGGGCGAGCACGCTCAGCGGCGGCCAGCAGCAGATGCTCGCGATGGGCCGGGCGCTGATGCTGTCGCCCGACATCCTGCTGCTCGACGAGCCCTCGGCCGGGCTCGCGCCGGACCTCGTCGAGGAGACGTTCGACCGGGTCGGAGAGATCAACCGGGCCGGCACCGCCGTCCTGATGGTCGAGCAGAACGCCAAGGAGGCGCTCCGGCGGTGCGACCGCGGCTACGTGCTCGTCAACGGCGAGAACCGCTACGAGGACACCGGCGAGGCGCTGCTGGACGACGAGAGCGTCCGCCAGGACTTCCTCGGCGGCTGAGAGACGGACCGAGCGAGGGCGGTCGGACGGCGCGTCGCGCGGGTGTCACCGCGTCAGCCCGAGAGCGCCTCCTCGACGTCGGAGCTATACGACGAGGAGCCCTGGTTGTAGCCGACCTCCGCGAGGACCTCTCCGTCGAACTCGCTGGTGAACACCTCGACGAACCGGTTGTTGAGCTGCTGGCCGTAGTCGTTGTTCAGGTACAGCGTCGACACCGACGAGACCTCGAGCCGCTCGGCCATGATCTGGGCGTCGACGCGCCCCTGGAGGATGTCCGAGGGCGCCGTCCGGAAGATGTAGTCGTCGTCCTCCAGGTTGGTGACCGCAAGCGCGGTCGAGGACGGCGAGCAGCCCACCACGTCGTTCTCGACCAAGACCGACGTCGAGACGGGGATGTTGACGCCCGAGGAGGCCGTCCCGCACACCGATGGCATCCCCTGGCTGACCAGCCGCTGGGCGGCTTCGGTTCCCGCCGATGAGGTCGTCTCGGTGTCCTCGACGGGGGCGTTGACCTCGAGGTCGAGGTCGGACTCGTTGACCTCCCTGACCGGCATCTCGGCGGCGTTGATCATCGGCACGCCCACCGACGCGAGGCTCCCGCTCGAGGGGAGCAGGATGCCGACGTTGATGGTCCGGCCGGTGCCGCCCGGCATCTCGTCGGCCGACGGGCCCGCGCCCTCCGGGTTGTCGCCCTCGAAGCTCCGCGTCTCGAGGTTCGAGACGCCGCCGTCCTGTCCTGCGAACTCCCAGATCGAGTACGCGGCGTTCGCCGGGTCTCCGGCCTCGTTGAAGTTGACGTTCGAGGAGGCGCCCCGGTAGTCGACGTCCTCGCCGTTGGCCGCGGCCTCGACGCCCTCCAGGAAGTTGTCCGGCGTCACCGTCATCCCGCCCGGGTTGGCGGCGTTGCGCATCTGGTCGCGGACGGACTGGCCGTCGTTCTCGCCCGCCATGGCGTTGGCCAGGATCTGGACGGCGACCGAGTCGTAGGACTGGGCGGTGAACACGCCGGGTTCCTCGCCGTAGCGCTCGTTGTAGGCCGACGTGAACGCCTCCTGGGCCGGTCCGCCGGCCGCGGGGGCGGTCCCGATGACGTTGTTCATGTCGTTGCCCACCTGGCCCGGGAGCTCGCCGTCCCGCATGCCGTCCGGGACCAGGATCTCCTCGCTGCCGTCGCTGGCGTCGTAGTAGTCCCGGAAAATCTGGACCCCCTCCGCGGGGTACCCGATGATGAACAGCCCCCCCGGCCCGCCGCCACCACCACCGAGGTCGCCGATACAGCCCGCGAGCCCCGCCGTCACGCCGGCAGCGCCCACGCCCTTCAGCACGTCCCGTCGCTGTACATAGTGTGACATACCCACCGATTGTCCGTCCCGGTTCCCTATAAAGGTAGGCCCCGTCTCCCCGTGATTCCCTCTTGAATTTCCGGTTCGTGTCGGCCACCGTGGCGGGCGACCGCCCCCGGCCTCCTCACCGGCCCATCTCGACGGCGGTGCCGTCCTCGCGGCACCGCTCGAGGGCGTGCTTGGCCGTCAGGCCCGCCGTCTGGGCGGTCCGGGCCCTGCCGACGCCGACCTTGAGTTCGACGTCGACGGTGTCCCGGACGTGGTCGATGGCGTCGCGGTAGGCGTCGGCGTCCATCCCCGAACAGACGGCGATGACGTTGTCCCCGCCGACGAAGAACGACAGCGAGTCGTGGGCGCGGCGCATGTACCGCATCAGCGTGGCGTAGCCCTGCTCGATGCGGATGAACGAGTCGAAGGCGTTGAGCTGGTCGGTGTACTTCTCGGTGGCGTTGTTGACGTCGAAGTGGGCGATCTGGACGTCCTCGGACGACCGGTCGGCGTCGGCCAGCGGCTCGCCGCGGAGGATCTGGGTCCGCTCGCGGTCCTGGGCACTGCCCGCGTCCTGGAGCAGGTCGGTCGCCCGACCGAGGGCCGCGGCGGGCGAGGGATCGACCGCGATGGACAGCGACGCCGTCACCGGATACCGGTTGGCGACCGACTCCTGGACCAGCCGGTGGGCGTCGGCGTCGAGCCCGTTGGTGACCGCCACCATGTTGTCGAACCGCGCGAAGAACACGTACCCCTCGCGGTTGCCGAACAGCTGCGAGAGGTCGGCGAACAGCCGCGACTGGAGCGTCTGGAGGTCGACCTCCCGGCGGGGCGTCGGCGTGACGGTCCAGGGGCCGTAGTTGTCGATCTGGACCAGCGTGACCTGCGTGTTCGTCACGTCGCAGCGTTGCACGCCGGCGGCTATGTGCCTTACCATCTCCGCAGGACGGGCCGGGACCGCCGCGTCAGGACTCGTAGGTCGCGACGTCGAACTCCCAGAGCCCCGCCTCGCGCATGGCCCGGCCCACCCCCCGGTGGAACTCGGTCATGGTCTCGAACTCCGTCGCGTCGACGTGGTCGACGATGTCCGAGACGGCGACCACGCGGTCGTGGCTCAGGCGGACGGGCTCGTCGCCGTGGGCGTCGACGAACGTCGACAGCTCCAGCGGGAAGTCCCCGTCCTCGTCGAGCTTCTTGGCCAGGATGGCCTGGCCGAACTTCCGCATCCCCTCGCTTCCCTCTTCGCCGTCGGGGTCGTGGGGCCAGTCGGTCATGGACGGGTCTGCGACCGGTCGGCCCAAAGACGTTGCGCTCGCGCCCGACCGGTCCCCGGAGACCGCACCGCCGTGGACCCCGGAATCGCCGAACCACCCGATATCGACGTGGAGAGACGTTCTACCGAACCTTTTGACGCTTTTGTCAGAAGCTTAAACCCCCGAACTCGGCCAACGACCGGATAGAGCCGGGGGCTCAAACATGCAATACCTGGAACTCACCCTGTCGCCGACCGACCGCGCCATCCATCCGATCGACAGCTTCGTCCGGCGCCGCGAGGAGGCCGAGCGCGACGTCATCCTCCACGTCGACTCCCGTGCAGACGGGACCGCGGTGCTGCTGTACCGCCTCGTGGGCGACAGGGCCGGCTTCGAGCAGGCCCTCGAGGACCGCGAGGCCGTCCTGGACCACGAGGTCGTCGAGGTCGACGGAGAGGGGTTCCACGCCTTCGTCCAGGCCGACGAGGGGGAGTTCGGCGGCAAGCTGCTGGACATCGCCCACCGGAACGCCCTCATCATCGACACCCCCCTGGAGTTCGTCGAGGACGGCGTCCGCGCCACGCTGGTCGGCACCCACGGCAACCTCCGGGAGTCGCTGTCGGAGATCCCCGCCGACGTGGAGTTCACCGTGGGGGACGCGGGGCCGTACGCCCCGGGGGGCAAGGACGTCCTCTCGCCGCTGACCGACCGCCAGCTCGAGGTGTTCGAGACGGCGGTCGAGGAGGGCTACTACGACGTGCCCCGGAGCGCGACCCATAAGGACATCGCCGACAACCTCGGCTGTGCGCCCTCCACCGTCGACGAGCACCTGCGGAAGGCCGAGTCCCGCGTGGTGTCGGCGCTGACGCAGTAACAGACCGGGGCGACAGCCGTTCCAGCATCCGCGCCGAGCACGGCGAGGCGCGGTTCACGCGGGGGCCATGTCGCTCCTCACGTCCGTTCGGAGCAGACGCGGTGGGACTGGGATT
>CAYWNQ010000015.1:0-20034 GCA_964459695.1 uncultured Halobacteriales archaeon
AGCCCCCTGGCGGCGCTGAACTTCTCGGTGCCGTACAACGTCGCCGTCGCGCTGGCCGACGGCGAGCACACGCCCCGGCAGTTCCGGCCCGACCGGCGCGAGGCCGCCGACGTCTGGGCGCTGGCCGACCGGGTCCGGGTCCGCCACGACCCGGACCTCACGATGGCGGCCCTGGAGTCGGAGGTCCCGCTGGGGGCGATGCTGCGCCGGGTCGGGCCCGGCGTGGTGCCCTACGCGGCGAAGACGCTCGGGCCGACGACGGCCCTCCGGCACCTGCCGACGCTGCTGCGGTTCGTCCGTCGACGGCCCCTCCCCGACGACCTCGCCGAGGCCGACAAGCGGATGGGTGCCCGCGTCGCGGTGACGCTCTCGGACGGGCGGACCGTCGTCGAGGAGTGTCCGCATCCGCCCGGGTTCGCCGGGCGGCCGCTGGCGGAGATCCGCGCCATCGCCCGCAAGAAGCTCCGGGCCGCCCTGGCGGCGCGGTGCGACGACGCCGACCGCGTCGACCGGGCGGTCGACTGCGTGCGGTACCTCGGCGACGCCGAGCGGACGGACCTCGGGCCGGTCGTCGCCACCCTGGAGGGGCGATGAACGTCGGTGCGGTGGTCAACCCGACGTCGGGCGACGGCGACGGGGAACGACTGGCGCGGGCGTTCGCCGACCGGGTCGGCGGCGCCGACCTCCGGGTGACCACCGGTCCCGACGACGTGCCGGCAGCAGCCCGCGAGCAGGTCGACCGGGACCTGGTGGCCGTCGTCGGCGGCGACGGTACCGTCCGTGAGGTCGTCGAGGCACTCGGCGACGACGCGCCGCCGGTGTTCGTGGTCCCGGCCGGCCGGGGCAACAGCACCTACCGCCACTGCTACGGCGACGCCGACTGGCGCGACTTGGCCGCCGGCCTGGCCGACGGCGTCGCGACCCGGCCCCTCGACGTCGGGCGCGTCGAGAGCGCGGCGTTCGACGGGCGGTTCGTGCTGGGCTACTCCGTCGGGCTGTTCCGGGCCGCCGTCGGCGCCGCAGCGACGTTCGACCGCCTGCCCGGCGTCGTCGCGTACGTCCTCGGGACGGCCCGGGCGGTGCTCGCGACCGACCCCGTCGCCGTCCGGGTCGACGCCGACGGCGAGCGCGTCTACGAGGGCCGGGCCCGGCTCGTCGCGGTCGGCGGCGGCCGCTACCGCGGGCGGGCGTTCGAGCTGTTCCCCGGATCCGGGCCGGTCGACGGGTCGCTGCACGTCCTGGTGGTCGAGCCGACCGGCACGCTCGCGGCCCTCCGGCTGACCGCCGCGGCACGGGACGGCGCCCACCTGGACCACCCGGCGGTCCATTACCGGCGGGCCTCGTCGGTCGCCATCGCGGCGAACGCCGGGTTCCCGGCGGAGGTCGACGGCACGCCGCTGGCGTCGTGTCGGTCGGCGTCGCTCGAGGTCCTCCCGGGTGCGCTCCCGCTCGCGTACCCGGCCGACGGAGGGGCCCTGGCCGGAGCACCACGCTGACCGGCGGCGGGAGGTTCGCGGCGTCCGGCAGGCTTTCGTCGCCCGGGGGCGCTGCTCGGTGTATGAAGGTCGCCCGCGCCCGGACGCCCGACGGCGTCGTCGCCGGTCGGTACGACCCCGAGGCCCGCACGCTGACCACCGACGACGCCGTCCACGACCTCGACGGCGCCGCCGACCTGCTCGCGCCCTGCGACCCCTCGGCGCTGTACTGCGTGGGCAGCAACTACGCCGAGACCGTCGAGCAGATGGGCTACGACGTGCCCGACGAGCCCGACTTCTTCGTCAAGCCCCCGACCGGCGTCCACCCGCCGGGCGAGCCGCTGGCCCACCCCGACTGGACCGACGAGCTCACCTACGCGGGCGAACTCGCCGCCGTCGTCGACCACGCGTGCCACGACTTCGGGCCCGACGCGGCCGCCGACCACGTGCGAGGCTACACGGTCATGAACGACCTCGACGCCCTGGACCAGCCCGGCCGGACCGCCCGGAAGGCCTTCGACGGCGCGGCGCCGCTCGGGCCCGCCATCGAGACCGACGTCGAGCCGACCGACATCGAGATGCACACCGACGTCGGCGGCGAGCGCCGCCAGGCCGACACCACGGCCAGCATGTTCTTCGGGCCCCACGAGGTGCTCGCCTTCCTCTCGGAGCGGCTCACCTTCCGCCCGGGCGACGTCGTCGCGTTCGGGAGCCCGGCCAACCCCGGCCTGGTCGAGCCCGGCGAGACCGTCGAGATCACCTACGAGGGCGTCGGCACCCTCCGGACGCCGGTCGTCTGAGGTCGGGCGGGCTTGGCCGCCACGAGGAAGGTTCGTATTCTGATAGTATCCGGCCACGAGTCGCGGTATCGCTTCCGGTACGCTCCGCACTCCGGGAACCAAGAAAGGGCCCGTTTCTGGTCGATGAACTACGTCGCTATCGTCGACTTTGGCGGTCGAGTTACGCCTGCACCTTCACGACGTGTGACGGCGTCCCGGTCGACCGATTCGCGCACGTCCCAGAATGATAAACGAAAGGATACATTAATATACTGATAAAGCGTCTATCCGGTCAGTAACCCCTGCCTGCGTTCTCGGGTCGGGAGCACGACCACCATGCCAGCACACGACACTGACGACGACGGGACCGCGACCGACCGATTCGACGGCACCACGCCGGCCATCGTCCGGGCCGACGGCGGCGAGGACCTCGCCATCGAGGTCCCCGAGTCGCCACCCTCGGCCGGTTCCGCCGGGGCGACTCCCGGCGAGAGCGACGAGACGGCCGACGACGACGGTGGGGCCGACGTGCCGGACCACCGACGGCCACGCCACCCCGTCGAGGCGGCCGTCCTGGACGACGTGGCGTCGTACTTCGCGGACGCAGCGCCCGGGGACCTCCCGTTCCCGGCGCCCGACGAGGCGTTCGTCGCCGAGAACTGGTTCGACTTCGACTACCTGGCGGGCTGTGAGGAGATCGAGCGCTACTGGGTCAACGAGCCGTTCGCCTACGTGGCCGTCGTCTACGACGAGGCCGACCGGGAGCGCCGCTATCGCGTGGTCGAGCCCTCGCTGGACCTGTTCGAGCAGTTCGTGCGCGAGGACCTCGTCACGCTGCTGCGAAACTCGCTGATGTACGTGGACTTCCCGGAGGGCACCGACCGCGAGGAGCGGTTCATGGCACAGGTGCGGGACATCATCGAGACCCACGCCGCCACCGTCGAGGAGGGCACGCTCCACAAGCTGCTGTACTACCTCCGTCGTGACTTCGTCCACTACGGCCCCATCGACGCGGTGATGCGCGACCGGAACATCGAGGACATCTCGTGTGACGGCGTCGACGTGCCGGTGTTCGTCTACCACCGCGAGTACCGCGACCTACCGACCACCGTCTCGTTCGACAAGCGCCGGCTCACCTCGTTCACGGTACGACTGGCCCAGCGTGCGGGCAAGCAGATCAGCGTCAGCTCCCCGCTGGTCGACGCGTCGCTGCCCGACGGCTCGCGCGTCCAGCTGACGCTCGGGGGCGAGATCTCGACCCGCGGCGCGAACTTCACCATCCGCAAGTTCGCCGACATCCCCTACACGCCGGTCGACCTCGTCAACTGGAACACGTTCTCCGTCGAGCAGATGGCGTACTTCTGGCTCGCCATCGAGAACAACAAGTCGCTGGTCTTCGCGGGCGGCACCGGCTCCGGCAAGACGACCAGCATGAACGCGGTGTCGTTCTTCGTGCCGCCCAACGCGAAGGTGGTGTCCATCGAGGACACCCGCGAGATCGACCTGCCCCACGACAACTGGATCCAGAGCGTGACGCGACCCTCGCTGGGCGGCGACGCCCGCGGCGAGGTCACGACGTTCGACCTGCTGGAGGCCGCGCTCCGTCAGCGCCCGGAGTACCTGCTGGTCGGGGAGATCCGGACCGAGCAGCGCGTCGCGCTGACGTTCTTCCAGGCGATGGGGACGGGCCACACCTGCTACACCACGCTGCACGCCGACTCCGTCGAGACGGTGCTGTCGCGGCTGCGCAACCCGCCGCTGTCGGTGCCGGCCCAGATGCTCCAGGACCTCGACATCGTCGCCATCCAGCGCCAGACGTTCCTGGGCGACCGCCGCGTCCGCCGGTCGGCGGTCACCGCCGAACTCCTGGCCGACTCCGAGGACGCCGACGCCATCGAGGCCCACGAGGTGTTCCGGTGGGACCCCACGACCGACGTCCACGAGTCCGTGGGCGAGTCGGCCGTGCTCGCCGACATCGCCTACGAGCGCGGCTGGTCCGACGAGGAGCTCCGGACGGAGCTGGCGGCCCGCGAGGCCGTGCTGCGCTACCTCATCGAGACGGACGTCACCGGCTACCCCGAGGTGGCCGGCACCGTCCGGGCGTTCGCCAAGGAGCCCGAGGTCGTCCTCGACGCCATCGAGGCCGGCAGCTTCGACCCGTCGTCGGTGGTCGACCGCACGGTGCGGGGGACGGCCGTCGTCCCCGACGACGACCGCCTCACCGTCCACGACGAGGCCGTCGCGGACGACGACCCGCCGCGCACCGACCGCGACGCCGAGCAGCAGTGGGAACGCGTCGTCGCCGACGCCGGGGCCAACCCCGAGGCGGAGGACCGCGATGAGTAGCGGCTTCGACGTCGAGACGAGACCCCCCGAACTGGAGGACCGGGACCGCCCCGAGGTCGTCACCGCCGACGAGCGCGCCCGGATGCGCGCCGAGTACGGCCGCATCCGGACGTACTTCAAGCTCCACCCGGAGCGCCACCGCGGGCTCCAGCGGTCGCTGAACCAGGCCCGCATCGGCGCCACCTACGACGAGTACCTCGCCACCAGCGTCCGGTGGGCCATGGTCGCGACGCTGGTCGGCGTCCTGGTGGGCGTCCTCGCCACCGTCCAGCTCGCCGAGGTGGGCATCATCGCGGGCCTGGAGAACCCCCTGGCCGTCCGGGGTGGCGTCGTGGAGTTCGTCGGCGCGAACCGGACCCTCTTGGCCGGCGTCGGGCTGGCGGTGCTGTCGGCGGCGACCGCCGGCGCGGGGACCTGGTACGGCCGGTACTACTACCCGTCGACCGTGGTCTCCTCGCGGCGCCAGGCCATCGACATCGTGCTGCCCCACGCCATCGTCTACATGTACGCGCTGAGCCAGGGTGGCATGAGCCTGTTCGAGGTGATGCGCAAGCTGGCCGACGCCGACGACGTGTACGGCGAGGTGGCCCACGAGTTCGAGATGATCGTCACCGACATCGAGCTGTTCGGCAGCGACACGTTCACCGCGCTCCAGAACGCGCGCAACCTCACGCCCAGCGAGAATCTCGAGCAGTTCCTCGACGACCTGGTCTCCGTGCTCGACTCGGGTGGAGACCTGGCGCCGTTCCTCGAGGAGGAGTCCCGGAACTACCTCCGGGAGGCCGAAGAGTCCCAGGAGTCGTTCCTGGAGACCCTCGCGCTGCTGGCCGAGGTGTTCGTGGTCGGCTTCGTGGCCGCGCCGCTGTTCCTCATCGTGACGCTGGTCGTCATCAGCCTCATCGGGGGCAACACCATCGAGGGCATCTCGGTGCTGGTCTACCTCATCATGCCCCTCGCGATGGGGGCGTTCCTGTTCCTGATCGGGCTGCTGAGCCAGCCCTACGAGCAGGTGCGGACAGCCGAGTTCGACGCCGACGGGCCCACCCGCCCCGAGGCCCCAGAGGTCGACGACGGACGGGTCGACGACTACGCCTCTCGCCGCCGCCGGCTGCGGCTGCGGGCGCTGCTCGACGACCCGGTCGACGCGCTCCGGGACCGACCGGTCCTGACCCTCGCGTTCACCGTGCCGCTGGCCGTCTTGGCGGCGGTGCTGGCCGCGACGGTCTGGTCGGTGCCG
This sequence comes from uncultured Halobacteriales archaeon, assembly GCA_964459695.1. Taxonomy (GTDB): domain Archaea; phylum Halobacteriota; class Halobacteria; order Halobacteriales; family Haloarculaceae; genus CAYWNQ01. The sequence continues at coordinate 5,838 of CAYWNQ010000015.1, forward strand.
CTGTCGCCGGCGGCGTTCGTCGACCACGCCGTGGTGACGACGACCGCCTACGTCGTCGTGCCGTTCCTGGTCGTGGCCGTCCCGCTGTCGGCGTTCCACGAGCTCAAGCGACGCCGCCAGCGCGAGATCGCCGACCGGTTCCCCGACACGCTGAACATCCTGTCGTCGGCGAACAAGATGGGCATCCCGCTCGTCGAGGGTCTGGACCTCGTCTCCCGGTGGTCCACGGGCGTCGTCGCCCGGGAGATCCGTACGGTGCGCAACGACATCGAGTGGAACCACGACCCCACCGCGGCGCTGCTGGGGCTGGGACGTCGCCTGCGGGTGCCACAGCTGGCCCGCACGATGACGCTGCTGGCCGACGGCATGCGCTCGTCGGGCGACCTCTCGCGGGTCCTCTCGGTGGCCGCCGAGGACACCCGCAACCGCGCCCGGCTCGACCGCGCCCGGCGGCGGGAGCTGTCGACCTACATCGTGGTCGTCGCCGTCGGCTTCCTCGTCTACCTGCTGGTGGTCGTGATGCTCGACGCCAGCTTCCTCCAGCCGGTCGCAGACGCCGGCACGACCACCGGCGACGGGACCATCGGCGACCGGGAGGTCCCGGTCAGCCTGGTCGACGTGCCGGTCGATACCTACCACGCGATCTTCTTCCACTCGGCGCTGATCCAGGCGGTCGGCTCGGGGCTGCTCGCCGGGAAGCTCGCCGACAACGACGCGCTCGCGGGCCTGAAGTACGGCATCGCGCTCGTCGTGCTGACCCTGGGGGCGTTCGCCCTCATCTGAGGTACCCAACAATGACCATCACATCAAGATTCGACGAACTGTCCGGAGACCGCCGCGGCGTCTCCGAGGTGCTCGGTGCCGTCCTCGTGTTCGGCCTGGTGCTCCTGCTGCTGATGGTGGTGCAGGTGACCGCGGTCCCCGCCGCCAACCAGCAGGTCGAGTACGACCACAGCAAGCGGGCGCTCGACGACGTCCAGACGTTCGACCACGGCGTCGACCGCGCCGCCGCGACGGGCCAGGGTTCGTCGGCCAGCATCGAGGCCGGCGTGCGCTACCCGACGCGGCTGTTCCTGCTCAACCCGCCGCCGGCGGCCGGCACCGTCCGGACGACCGGCGGCGAGTCCTTCGAGCTCGAGGGCTTCGTCGCGGTCAACCCCGAGAGCGCCGACTACCTCGACGCGAGCGGGGCCCCCATCGGGTTCGAGACGACCTCGTTCGAGTACGACCCCGCCTACAACGAGTTCGCCAGCGCGCCCCTCACCCGCTACGAGAGCGGCGCCGTGTACGACACCTACGACGACGGCGTGCTCGTCCGGGACGCCGGGGCGGTCGTGAGCGGGCGGCGCATCGCCCTCGTCGCGCTGGCGGGCAGCATGGCGACCACCAGCGTCGACAACGTCGTCCTCGAGACGGTGCCCCTCAGCGGGCCCGCCGGGCCGGTCGCGGTGGCCGCACCTCCGGGCGTCAGCCCCTCGATCGTCGTCGAGACCGGCCTCTCGGCGGCGACCTGGCGGACGGAGATCCTCGCCGGGGCGTACGACGCAGCCGGCGACCCGACCGACGGCCGGTACGTGACCGGCGTCGCCTGCCTCGAGCCCGGCGTCGACGACGGGGAGGCCTGCGACGGCCGGCTCCGCATCACGTTCGAACCCGACGTCACCTACGACCTCCGGTTGGCGAAGGTGGGCGTCGGCAGCAGCGGGGCCGCGGAGTCGGAGTCGGCGTGGTACCTCACGACGCCCCAGACCGGGACCATCACCGTCCCCAACGGCGGCTCCCAGGAGCTCGTCGTGGTCGCCCGGGACCGGTTCAACAACCCCGTGAGTGGCGTCCCCGTCACCTTCACGCTCGACGACGGCGACGCGGGGTCGTTCGTCGGCGACAGTACCGACGTGCGCACCGACGAGGACGGCAGTGCCCGGGTCGTGTTCGCGGCCGCCCCGACCTTCGACGGCGGTCCCGTCGACGTCACGGCGACGGCCGGCGACCTCGCGGACGACCCCGACGGTAACGGCGACCGCGTCGAGACGGGCGCCGGCTCCGTCGCCGACCACGAGGTGGTCGAGTACGGGACCCGGCTCACGGTGGTCTCGCCGCCCGGCGGCGACGACGACGGGCTCGACATCAACCCCAACTCGACCGGCAAGGTCGCCCTGACGGACGCGAGTGCCGTCGGCGGTGGCGGGGACTCGACGGTCACGCTGACGTTCGAGAGCAAGGCCGGCGGCGACGTCGACCTCGTCGGCGGGCGGGTCAACTACCACTCGACTGGCGGCCCGGGTTCGTCTGCGGGCAGTTCGCCGACGGAGGTCGAGATCGGCGGGACGGTCCTCGAGGTCTCCGGCGAGTTCCGGACCGTCGCCTCGCCGATCACCGTCGGGACGACCGGCACCGACGTGGCGCTGTCGTGGAACGGGGAGATCCAGGGGGACCACTTCTACATCCTCACGCTGGAGTTCTCGAACGGGGAAGTCGAGACGTACTTCGTCTCACACCCCAAGTAAAGGGGTCGCTGTCCTCGACCCCGGGCCGGTCGACCGGCAACCGGCGATCGTGTTATCCCCGTGGGGACACCGACTCAGTCGGACCCGATCGCCACCACCAGCACCGGCCGGGTGGCGTCGGTCACCACCCGCTCGGTCGTCGACCCCAGGTCGGTGCGCTTCTCGCGGCCCGTCTGGCCCTTCGTCCCGAGCACCAGCAGGTCGGCGTCGATGTCGTCGCCGGCGGCGAGGATCTCGCGGTAGGGCACGCCCTCCCGGACGTGGGTCTCGACCGGCACGTCGGCGTCGGCGGCCGCGTCGGCGGCGTCCTCGAGGGCCGTCTCGCAGTCGGCCCGCAGCCGCGCGAGCACGTCGTCCTGTTCGGACTCGTCGGCGGCCAGGTACACCCGCCGGTCGACCACCGACAGCAGGTGGAGCCTGCCGGTGGTGACCCCCAGCGCCTGCGCGACCGCGTCGGCGGTCCCCGGGCTCCCGTCGGTCGGCACCAGCACGTCCTCGTACATGGACGGGCCTGGGGGCCGGGGGGACTTAACTCACCGCGAGACCCGCAGCAAAGGTTTTTGCGCGGTCGCGCCGTCGCCGGACACGTGCCTGACGAGGAACGGAGCATCGAGGAGATCCTCGACACGATCGGCGACGAGCACGCCCGGACGGTGCTCGCGGCGATCAGCCGCGACCCCCGGTCGGCCAAGGAGCTCGCGGAGGTCACGGACCTGTCGCTGCCGACCGTCTACCGGCGCCTCGAGCTGCTCCAGGACCACGACCTCGTCACCGAGCAGACCGTCGTGGCCGACGACGGCAACCACTTCAAGGAGTACCGGTCGAAGTTCGACAGCACCGTCATCTCGCTGGAGGACGACGAGTACCAGGTGCGCATCTACCGCAGCGACAACGTCCCGGACCGGTTCTCGGACCTGTGGGACGACCTCGCCGGCGACGCCGACTGACAGTTCCGGCAGGAGCGAGCATTCGGTGCCATCGACAGCCTCCACCCGCCGGTGGGCTGCCCGGAACGCGCCCGTCCGCGCGACCGCAGGAGTGGACGCGAGCGCCGCGAGACCGGCGCTACGGGCGGTGCGTGCAGTCCGGTCCCGGCGTGCGGTCCGGCCCCGTTGCGCGTGACGGGTACCGACCTGGCGGCATCACTCCGCCCGGCCCCGATCGAAGCGTGTGAATTAATACCCAGCCCGCGCCGCGGGTAACCGATGGTCGACATCGTCGCCGTATTCCGGGCGTTCCTGGGGCTGATGCGGCTCGTCCTCTTCGCGCTCTCGCTCGGCCTCACCATCATCAGCTTCCAGGCCTACCGGCGGAAGGGGACCCAGCGACTCCAGTACGCCTTCATCGGGTTCGCGTTCATCAGCATGGGGGTCGCCATCACCAACCTCAACACCCAGATCGCCCGGACCGCCGAGCCGACGACGCTGATGCTGTTCCAGATAGCCGAGACCGTGCCGTTCATCGTGGGGTTCGCGATGATCTACCTCTCGCTGTACCGGTAGCGACCCGCCGTCGGGGGCGCCGTCCGATCGCGGCGGTAGACTGACAAGTGCCGGCGGCGACGGCGACGCCAATGGCGTCGCTCCAGGAGGCGTTCGTCGGCCTCGTCGGCACCGACCCCGTCCTCCAGGCCGTCGTGGGCGGCGTCGTCATCGCCGCGCTGAACACCACCGGTGCGATGTCGGTCCTGCTGTGGCGCGACCCCGGCGAGCGGGCGCTCGACGCCGCGCTGGGCTTCGCGGCTGGGGTGATGCTGTCGGCCTCCTACACCAGCCTCCTGCTGCCCGGCATCGAGTTCGCCAGCGCCCCGGACTACGACGCGGTCGGCGTCGCCGGCGTCGAACTGGTCGGCGTCGTCCCCGTGCTGGTCGGCTTCGGCCTCGGGGTCGTCCTCCTGGACCGCGCCGACGGCTGGATGCCGGGCATCCAGCGGGTCATCACCGGCCGGCACGTCGACGTCGCCGACGACGGTGCGCTTTCGGGCGTGCTGCTGTTCGTCGTCGCCATCACGCTGCACAACATGCCGGAGGGCCTGGCCGTCGGCGTCGCCTTCGGCGCGGGCGACGTCGGCAACGCGCTGGCGCTGACGCTGGCCATCGGCCTCCAGAACGTCCCCGAGGGGCTGGCCGTCTCGGTGGCCGCGCTCAACGCCGGCCTGGGGTCGCGGTTCTACGCGACCGTCGCCGGGGTCCGGGCCGGCGTGGTCGAGATCCCGCTCTGCGTCCTCGGCGCGTTCGCCGTCGCCGTGGCCTCGCCGCTGCTGCCGTACGCCATGGGCTTTGCCGCCGGCGGCATGCTGTTCGTCATCAGCCACGAGATCGTCCCCCAGACCCACTCCCGGGGCCACGAGCACGTCGCGACGGTGGGGCTGGTGGTGGGCGCCGCCGTGATGCTGACGCTGGACGTGGTGCTGGCCTGAGTCGTGGTCGCGAGGACTGGAGTGGCGGTCTGCGCGGTCGCGGATCCGGGTAGATAGCGCAGGTCCGAAACCTCGCGGTCCCACGAGCGGCGGGATTCGCACCATCCGACTGACCGTCCCGGACGGCCCAACCGTGATGTATCCGCCACACGATGCTGGTCCCGTGGACGCCATCGTGCCCGCCGCCGGCCGCGGCACCCGCATGGGCCACCTGACGGCCGACCGGCCCAAGCCGCTCGTCGAGGTGGCGGGTCGCCCGCTGGTGGCCCACGTCCTCGACGCGCTCGTCGACGCCGGGGCCGACCGCCTGGTCGTGGTGGTCGGCGACCGAGGCGACCAGGTGCGCGAGGTGGTCGGCGACGCCGTCCGCGCCACGCCGGTCCGGTACGTCGCCCAGCCCGAGCCCCTGGGCCTCGGCGACGCCGTCGCCCGCGCCCGCGACGCCGTCGACGACGCCGCGCTGGTGCTCAACGGCGACAACGTGGTCGCCGGCAACCTCGCCGACGTGGCCGAGGCCGGCCGCGACGCCGACGCCGCGGTGCTCGTCGACCGGGTCGCCCGCGACGTCGCCGCCGAGACGGGCGTCGTGGTCGTCGAGGAGGGCCGGGTCGTCCGCGCGGTCGAGAAGCCCGCGGACCCGCCGGCGCGGACGGTCGCGGCGGGCTGCTACTGGCTCGGTCCGGCGGCGTTCGACGCCTGCGATGCGCTGGCCCCCGACGGTGGCCAGGAGGCCGAACTGACGGCGGCGCTGGACGGGCTGGCCCGCGCGGGCGGCGAGGTCCGGGCCGTGCCGTTCGAGGGCGAGCGCGTCAACGTCAACGAGCCCGCCGACCGCGAGCGGGCCGCCGCGGTCCTCAGGCGAGGCTGAGGAAGACGCGGTAGGCGATGCCCACCACGAACGTCAGGATCAGCACGACGGTCATGGCGGTCACGGCGGGCGAGAGCTCCCCGTCGGCCCCGCCCTCGAAGAGGTAGTCGTCCATGGTGACGCGTGGGCGCTAGGGCTGGATAAGTCTCCCGAATCGACCGGGCCACGACGGCACCGCCTCAGTAGACGGCGTCCCGTCTCCCGGGATCCAGGTCGTCGAACCCCGCGAGATGCGCCCGTCGGTCGGCCCGGACCGCCCCAGCTTCTCCGCCAGGTCCGGTACGTGGTCGGCAAGCCGGTAGGCGTCGGTCCATCCCGGCACCGCCTCGGGTGCCGTCAGGCCGAGGAACAGCCGGCCGACGGTGGCCACCTCGTCGTCGGCACACCGGAGCCGGACCCGCTTGCCGCCGGCCGTCGTCCGGCGAGCGTCCAGGTTGGCCGGTACCGTGCACCTATTTAGGTCGATGCCCGCACTGGCCGGACATGTCATCGAGTCCCGCCCCTCGGGAGGTGGCCCGATGAGCTACCGACGGGGGACGCTGGCCGCGCTGGTCGACGCGCTGGTGCCCGAGACGCCCGAGCTGGCCGACCGCGGCGACCAGCACGTCCCGGGGGCCCTGGCGACGGACCTCGACGAGCGCCTCGCGGCGGCCTTCGACGACTTCCAGGAGGTCGACGGACCGGTCTGGCAGCTGCTGGGCTACGACGCCCTCCCGCTGGCGCTCGTCGTGGCCGTGCTGCTGGACGTCGCGGCCCTGGAGCTGGTGGTCCGGGGCCGCGACGAGGACGGCCTGGGTACGCCCCGCGAGGCGTTCGCCGGCGGCCCGTTCTCCCGGCTGGCGCCCCGCGACCGGCTCCGGGCCCTCCGGCTGCTGGAGGACGACGGCGTCCTGTCCGGCGTCGGCGTGGTGAACTACCTCGCCCAGGCGGTCGTCAGCGTCGCGCTGTTCGGCTACTACGGCGACTGGGGCGACTCCAGGCAGGGCTGGGACCAGGCCGGCTATCCCGGCCCCGCCGACGGCTACGCCGTGGCGATGGGCTACGAGGTCGAGTCCTTCGAGGAGGACGACTACTGATGGTCGCGACGCGCGAGACCGACGTGGTCGTCGTGGGCGCCGGCGGCGACGGGCCGGCGCTGGCCTGGCGGCTCGGCCAGCTCGGCGTCGACGTGCTCGTGCTGGAGGCCGGCCCGTTCTTCGGCAACGAGGAGTGGCCCGACCCCCGGGCGGCCCCGGGCGGCGACGCCTCCGACGACCCGGCGGACCTGTCGGGCGAGCTGTACGACGAGCAGTTCACCGCCCGCGAGGGCGAGATGAACAACCCCATCGACGGGAAGCTGCGCTGGGGGCCGGCGGACGGCGACCGTCCCCCCTGGCCCCGCACCGTGCCCGGGCAGGCCGTCATCTCCCAGGTCGCCGGCGTCGGCGGCACGACCCAGCACTACTACGCCAACCACCCGCGGGCGTTCGTGAACTCGGTCGACGACCAGCCCCACTGGCCGCTGGACTACGCCGACCTGGTGCCCTACTACCAGGTGCTCGAAGACGTCCACCCGGTGGCACCGGCGCCGACGACGCCGAAGGGCGACCTGTTCTTCGAAGGCGCCCGCCGGGCGGGCTACGACCTGACGACGGGGCTGAACGTCACCGAGGCGGGCTACCGCCCGTTCCCGAACGCCATCGCCCGCCCCGACGAGGCGCTCGCCCGGGACGGCGACTACGACGGCGACTTCCGCCACCCGGACGTCGCCGGCGACACGCTGGCGGCCCACGAGCACCAGGGCGGGCCACACCCCCGGGACGCGCCGTTCGACGAGCGCGCCCGTCGGTCCTCGAACGTCAGTCTCGTGCCCCGGGCGCTCTCGACCGGCCGCGTCGAGATCCGGCCCAACGCGTTCGTCACGCAGGTCCGCACCGCCGGCGGCCCGGGGCCGACCACGGCCACCGGTGTCGCGTTCCGGGACACCTGGGCCGGCGCCACCGAGCGCGTCGACGCCGACGCCGTCGTCCTGGCGGCGGGCTGCATCGAGACGCCGCGGCTCTGGCTCAACAGCGGCCTCCCCGACGACGGCTGGGTCGGTCGCGGGCTCACGACCCACTGGTTCGACTTCGTCGCCGGCACCTTCGAGCCCGACGACCTCGAGGCCGTCATCGGCCAGCGCCGCGTCGAGCCCCACCAGGGCCAGGCCGCCGGCGCCCGGCTCGACGTCCCCGGCACCGGCGGCATCGCGGTCAACTCCTTCGCGCCGGGCATCACCGCCATCTCGATGTACTCGACCGGGCAGTCGGGCTTCTCCTTCGAGACCGACACCGGCGGCGAGCCCTGGGACACCCGCGGCCGGCTCGCCGGCCGGCGGCTCAAGGAGCAGATGGCCGACTACCGCCGGACGCTGACGCTCATCTGCCACACCGACGACCGCCCCCACCGGGACAACGGGATCTCGCTGGACGAGGGCACCACCGACGAGCACGGCCCCGTCGCCGAGGTGGACTGGGAGCCCCACCCCGACGACGACGCCCGGCGCGACGAGCTGGCCCGCCGGGCCGCCACCCTCCTCCGGGAGGCCGGTGCCGAGCGTGTCCACCGCGCGGACGCCTGTCCCATCCTGCTGCACCTGCAGTCCTCGATGGCCATAGGCCGGGTGCTGGACGCCGGCGGCGAGGCCAGGAACGTCGACCGGCTGTTCGTCGCCGACCACTCGGCGCTGGCCAACGGCGTCGGCGGCGCCAATCCCACCCACACCGGCCAGGCGCTGGCGCTGCGCACCGCCGAGCACGTCGCCGAGCGGTACTTCGGCGGCGTGGACGATCCGATATCCGAGCGTGCGTGAATCCCGGCGGTGGTTCGGAGTTGGTGGTATCTCCGTTCCTGACCGCCGGGTCGGCGCCCACCAGCATCCGTAAGGGTGGACCGCTCCTGGCTCCCTGACCTGGGATACCGCCTGGAAAGCCCCGAGGCGCTGAACTCGTGCAGCGGTTGCGGTGGCGGTTGCCGTCCAGCGCCACGGGGTGACGGTCTCACCAGAACCCCACGGACCCCAACAACGCCACCCACCACACAGCCGTGACACGCGGTATCGCGGACCTTAGTGGGGTTTATCCGCCCACGGCACCTATATCCAGTGTGACCGAGGAATCCGGGCGAAAGAACCTCCGCATGCCCAACGACGACGAGCTGTTCGCGGTCGTGACCGAACACAACGGCGGCAACCACGTGCGCGTCCAGTGCGAGGACGGCACCAACCGCATGGGCCGCATCCCGGGCCGGATGAAGTACCGGGTCTGGATCGAGGAGGGCGACGTCGTCCTCGTCGAGCCCTGGGAGTGGCAGGACGAGAAGGCCACCATCGAGTGGCGCTACGACAGCCAGGACGCCGACCAGCTGCGCGAGGAAGGCCACATCGCCTGAGGACGCCCGGCGGTACCGGAGTGTGAGGCGAACGGGACGGTTTTTCGGACGCGACTGCGCGTAGACCCGACTCCCATGGCGACGGGCACCGGCGCGTGATACGCCCGCGAGACGAGGATTCCACCCCCCGACGGTCCCGCTCTGGCTCAGCTATCCCGCGGGCTCGAACTCGTCGAGGCCGAGCTGCTCGTCGGTGAACGCGTTGTCGAAGGTCCCGAAGGCGTTGAACCGCCGGTAGGCCTGGTACCAGCCCGTCGAGTCCCCCTCCTCGTCGGAGGCGTCGAAGCGCTCGTAGTTCCGGTCGAGCCACGACGCGTCGACCGTGTTGTGCTTGCCCATGTGCGGGCGTGGTCCCAGGTCGTCCAGGGCGTCGCGGACGTGCTGCTCGACGTTCGTCAGCGCCGGCAACACGACGCGGTTGCGCATCTCGTCCTGGTCGAGGGTGGGGACGGGCTTGACCTCGCCGACCTGCACGTGCGGGAGGGGGATCGGCAGCTCGACCATCGCGGTCTTGCGGCCGTACTCCGGGGACAGGTAGTGGCTGCTCTCCGCGGTGAACCGGATCCCCATCGGCGCGGGGAAGAACACCTTCTCGTCGTAGCCGTCGACGCGGACGTCCCGGACCGTCTCCCTGAACTCGTCGATGGCCTCGACCACGCCGTCCACCGGGACGCCGATCTCGGTCGTCGGGGTGGGTGGCTTCGGTGGTTCGGGATGGTAGTACTCGTTCGTGCTTCCGTGGCCCTCCCGGTCGCGCAGCCGCCGCAGCGCCACGTACCAGACGGTCTCGTGCATCCCGCCGACGAACGGGTCCTTGTTGAGGAGGGGGTGGAAGAACTGGTTGTGGAGCGTGCGGGCCTTCCCGTGGTTCTTCGAGAGCGGGTGGAACTGCAGGAAGAACTTCCCCAGGTCCCGGAAGGGCTTGCGCCGACGCTCCGGTGGCCAGCGCTGGTCCTTGGTCCAGTTGACCCAGTCCCCGTCGGGCTCGGCGGCGGTCCCGTCTTCGCGCCGGTTCGGGACCGGGGCGGGGACGTGGCGCTTCACCAGGCACACCGGGTCCCGGTGGGCCTCGTGCTGCCCGATGCCGTGGGCCTCCGGCAGCGACTTCTCGACGCTCTCGGCGGCGTCCGCGATGACCCCACCGATGGCCTTCGCCGCATCCAGGGCGCCGCTCGCGGACTCGCTCGCCCCGTCCGCCTTCTCGTGGTCCTGGACCTTGGCCGGCGGGACCTGCTCGGCAGCGGTGTTCACCAGGATCTGGCAGTGCCGGGTGTCGTCTCGCTCGAGGAACTCCGTGACGCTCTCCTCGGTGACGTCGCCCGCGTCGTCGCTGAGCTCCGCGGTCAGGCTGCTCCAGCTCATGATCTCGGTCTCCTCGCGGAGCCAGTAGTTGTCGATCACCTCCATCGTGTAGGCGTACACGACGCCCATGCAGCCGTAGCCCACCACCACCGAGTGGAACACGTCGTCGTCCTGGATCAGCTCCATCCCGTGGGTGCCGGTGTCGGCCTCGAAGGCGTCGCGGTCCGTGACGCCCTCCTCGGGCTCGATGCGAAACGCCCGGACGACGGGTTCGTCCCGGTGGGGGACGCGGGACTCCGGCACGGTCACGATCTCGACCGACCTGACCGAATCCGAGATCGACTTCAGCCCGACCCCGGTGCCGTGGGTCGAGGTGTTCACCGCCCCCGCGAGGGTCTGGCCGTCGAACGACCCCATGTTCCGGAGGGCGAGCCCCTCGTCGTGGAGCACGTGGCGGTTGAGCCGCCGGAGGATGATGCCCGCCTCCAGGCGCTTCAGGTGGTCGGCCGAGAGGTCGTCCCGCAGCCACCCCTCGTGGTCGAGGACGCCGTTGAGCCCCTCGGGGCCCATCGCGGAGGCCTTGTCGGTCCAGTTGGGGTTGAGCTCGATGTAGGTGTCGCCGGCTTCGGGGGCATTGGAGTGCGAATGCCCCGAGCCGACCGCCCTGACCTCCCCGTCGTTGGGGTCGTAGGCCTTGTGCACCACCGCCGCGATGAGCTGCTCGCGGTCGGTCGGTCGGAGCTCGGTCCGGGTCTGCTCGTGCTGGCCGACCCAGTTCTCCCACGGTTTCGGGTTCTCCGCGACCACCTCGCCCACGTCGTCCACGCCGTACTGGGGCGTGATGAGCTCGCGCATCGTGAACGGCTCGTCCGGCAGGTCGACGTGGTCGAGCAGGTTGTTGGTCGCCGCCTGCTCGCGCATCGACCGGTTCCCGTCGTCGAGGACCTCGCTGAGCGGGATCGCCACGGTCAGGCCACCCCGCGGGGCCGGCCGTCGTCCGCCGTGGGCGTCACGGTTCGACCGCCTCCACCGTTCCGGTGCCCAGGTCGGCCCAGAGCGCCGCGTCGGCCCCCAGGACGACCGCCCGGGCGCCGTCGAGGGCGACCCCGCTCGCGGCTCGTAGCCGTTCGCCGCCATCGAGTTCCGCCTCCCGGGTCCAGGTCCCGACGGAACGCCTGAACCCCGTCGGGGCGCCGGCGGAGCCGACGAGGGCGCGCTCGCCGTCGAGGGCGACCCCGGTGCCGAAGCGACCCGTGGGGCCACCCGTCTCGTCGCGCAGCGTTGCCTGCCGTCGCCAGTCCCGGGCACGTCGTGCGAACACGTGGACGGCGCCGGCGTTGAGTCCCCCGCGGTTCGTCTCCCTCGGCGCCCCCACGGCCACGGTCCCGTCGGCCATCGCCAGGTGCGTGCCGAAGGCGTCGTCGCGGTCGCCCGTCTCCGGCGTCAGGGTGGCCGCCCGGCGCCAGGTGTGGCCCGACCTGGTGTAGACCAACGCCGTGCCGCGGTCGCCCGGCCGGGAGCCACCGGTCCGGCGGGCGCCGACGACGGCCGCGTCGCCGTCCAGCGCGACCGCTCGCCCGAACTCCCGGACCTCCTCGCGCCCGGGCGAGAGCGTCGCCGTTCGGTCCCACCCGTCCCCCGCGCGTCGGAACACGGTCGCCGACCCGGTCCGCCGTCCACCGTCGCTCCGTGCCCGACTCGCACCCACGACCACGGTGTCGCCCGAGACCGCGACGGCCGTCCCGAACAGGTCAACGTCGGTGGACTCCGGGTCGGTGAGCGTCGCCCGCCTGTCCCACTCGCCGTCCTCCCTGGCGAACACCGTCGCGCTCCCGGCGTGGTCGCCCGTCGGGTCGGAGCCGAGTGGGGCTCCGACGACCGCCGTGTCGCCGTCGAGCGCGGTCGCCCGCCCGAACTGACCGGCCACGCCCCCCGGCGCGAGCGTCGCCCGTCGCCGCCAGCCGGCGGCACCACGCTCGACCACCACGGCCCGGCCGGCGGTCGGCCCGCCCGTCCCGGTCGACGGCGGGACCCCGAGGAGCGCCGTGGTCCCGTCGAGGCTGAGTGCGTCGGCATCCCGGGCGAGGTCGGCCCCCGGAGTCGGCGACTCCGCGCCGGCCGCTGTCGACCCGGCGACGCCGGCCGGGCCCTCACCGAGCAGCGGGAGGACCGCCGCGACCCTGAGGACCGTTCGTCGGGTGAGCGACGACGCGGCGCGGGCCGGGTCGCCGGTCCGGTCCGTCATCGACCGGGCCCCGTGCCGGCCGGCCTCATCCAGCCGCCTCCAGGGCCGCGAGCCGCGCCTCGAGGTCCTCGATGCGCTCGGCCTGTGCGTCGAGCTGTTCCTGCTGGGTCTCGATGCGGTCCCGCTGGGCTTCGATGCGGTCGTCCTGACGTTCGATGCGCTCGGCCTGGTCCTCGACGCGGTCCTCGAGGGCCCCCGTCTCGGCGCGGTGGTCCTGGACCGCGTCGACGAGGACCGCCACGAGCTCGGTGTAGTCCAGGCCGAGGTAGCCGTCCCCGTCGTCCGGGCGGTCGACGACCTCGGGGAGCACCTCCGCGACCTCCTGGCCGATCAACCCGAGGTGGGTCTCCCCGCCGTCGTCGCGCCGGGTGTACGACACCGGCCGGAGGTCCTCCACCGCGTCGAGGCCCCCGTCGAGCGTCTCGACGTCGGTCTTCAGCCGCCGGTCCGACGCCTTGTTCACGTTGTTGACGTACAGCGTGTCCCACCGCGCCCCCGCGATGCCGACGTCGTACGACCCAGAGGCCGCCGGCTCCAGGTTGCCGATGAAGTCGCCACCGACCGCGATCTGGCCGGTGAACAGAGCGTTGCCCTCGACCTCCAGGGTCGAGTCGCCCAGGATGGAGACGTCGCCCCGGGTCTCCAGGACGGACCTCGAGCCGAGGCGCACCCCGCCGCCGTCGACGGTCACCACGGACCGGCCGGAGGCGCCCAGCTTCAGCTCCGAACTCGCCCAGATGCGGGCGTTCCCCGCGCCAGCACCGCCCAGGGCGACGCCCATCTTCAGCTTGTTCTCGTCGTCGCCGATCCGCAGGTCGCCGTCGCTCTCGGCGAGGTCCCAGTGGTTCCCGCCGGCGATGTCCACCTCCGGAGAGCCGCCCCCGCCTTCGATGCGGACGCCGTCGTCCATCAGGAAGACGTCAGGTTTCTCCGCCACGCGACCCCACCCCCTCAGCGGTCCGCAGCGGTCCCGGGTCCGTTGCCGCCGGTCCGTCGGAGCCCCCAGTGGCCCCCGTGTCGCGTCGTCTCATGATTGTGGTCCCCGCCGTCGGTGGGTAATTCCACGAATCCGGTGTTGGGGGCGGCATTTAGTGTTTGTGCCGGGGGGGGGGGACGCGAGCGGACGGTAGACTCGCACCGATTCCGCAGGCAGGGAGCGTTCGTGGCCTCGGCACTCACGACTCACAACCCATCCATACGTCAGTTCGAGTTGCCCGGAACAGTGGTAACTCGTCACGGCTACGTTCCGTCACGCGATGACTGGATAGAACGAGTCAGTCGTCGTTCTCCGTCTGCGAACCGTCGATGTCGAGCTGTGCGTCGTCCCCCACGAGCGCGATGTGTCCGTAGTTGAGACCCGCAACGAACACCGAGCCGCCGATGGTGTTCCCGACGGTCGTCATGACGAGGAAGCGACCGAACTCCCCGAGGGTGACGCCGGTCCCGAG
>CAYWNQ010000016.1:0-20032 GCA_964459695.1 uncultured Halobacteriales archaeon
CGGTGTGGATGAAGTGGTTGCCGCCGATGCCGTAGCCGTCGCCGTCGCCGCCGGCGGCGACCACCTCGAGGCCGGGGTTGGCCAGCTTCGCCGCCCGCGCGACCGGGAGCGCCCGGCCGTGGATGCTGTGGAAGCCGTAGCTCTCGAAGTACGACGAGAGCTTGCCCGAGCAGCCGATGCCGGTGACCAGCAGCACCTCCTCGGGGCTGCGGCCGATTTCGGGCATCGACTGCTTCAGCGCCTTCAGGACGCCGAAGTCCCCGCAGCCCGGACACCACGTCGGCTGGGGTTCGATCTCCGGGGTGAACGCTTCCGCCTCGTTCTCGCCCTCCTCGCCGATGGAGCTGAATGCACTCATTGTCAGTCACCTGCCGCCGGCACGTGCCGCGTCGCCTGTCCCTCGAGCTGTTCGCCCTCGACGGTCGCCTCGAACCCCTCGACCACCTCGGCGGGCTCGAAGGGGTTGCCGTTGTACTTCAGCAGGCTCGACAGCTTCGGCCCGAACCGGCCGAGTTCGCGCTGGATGTGGCCCCGGAGCTGCCCGGTGGCGTTCATCTCGACCACCAGCGCCGACTCGACGGACTCGAGGAACTCCGTCACCTCCCGCTCGGCGAACGGCTTCAGGTCGCCGATGGAGAGCATCCGGACCGAGTGGTCGTCGTTGAGGCGGTCGACCGCCTCCTCGACGGTGCCCTGCTGGCTGCCGTAGGTCACGATGCCGTGGGTCGCGTCCTCGGGGCCGTGGTAGGTCTGGTGGCTCCCCTCCATGTCGTCGAGCTCCTCGCGGATGGCCTCGAGCTTCCGCAGCCGCCGGTCGACCTGCTTGCGCCGCACCTCCGGGTCCTCGCTGATGTGGCCCTGCTCGGTGTGCTCGTTGCCCGACGCGAGGAACCGACCGCCGGTCTGGCCCGGGAGCGACCGCGGCGAGGCCCCGTCCTCGGCGTCGAAGGCGTAGCGGTTGAACTTCCCGGAGGCGTGGTGGGCGGCCTCGGCCAGTTCCTCCTCGGTCAGCGTCGCGCCGAGGTCCGGATTCGGCTCGCGGTCGAAGAACTGCTCGGGGACGTTGACCAGTTCGCCGGAGAGCTTCTGGTCGTACAGCACGACCGCGGGCAGGTTGTAGCCGTACGCCATCCGGAACGCCGCGCGCGTCTGCTCGTAGGCCTCCCGGGCGGTTCCGGGCGCGAACACGACCCGGCAGGAGTCGCCCTGGCTGGTGTGGAGGACGTGCTCGAGGTCGCCCTGCTCGGGCTTGGTCGGCATCCCGGTCGAGGGCCCGGCCCGCGTGGCCTCCAGCAGCACGACGGGGGTCTCGGTCATCTCCGCCAGGCCCAGCGGCTCGCTCATCAGGGCGAAGCCGCCGCCCGAGGAGCCGCTCATCGCCTTCGCGCCGGCGTGGGAGGCGCCGATGGCCAGCGACGCCGCCGCGATCTCGTCCTCGACCTGCTCGGAGACGCCGCCGACCTCCGGGAGGTAGTTCGTCATCAGCGTGAACACCTCGGTCCAGGGCGTCATCGGGTAGCCCGCGATGAACCGACAGCCCTCGTCCAGCGCGCCGAACGCGATGGCGTTGCTGCCCGAGACCAGCACCTGCTCCTCGTCGTGCTCGCCGTCCGGCATCCGCAGGTCGTGCTCGGACTCGACCTCGCGGGCCTGCTCCTCGGCGGCGGCCATGATCTCCAGGTTGGCCTCCAGGACGTCGCCGTCCATCCGGTCGTGCATCAGGTCCTCGACGTGTTCGGTGTCGAACTCGAGCAGTCCCGCCGTCACGCCGACTCCCGCGGTGTTGCGCATGATCTCCCGGCCGTGCTCCTTGGCGAGCCCCCGGAGGTCCATGGGGTAGACGTGCCAGCCGTTCTCCTCGACGCGCTCCTCGAAGTCCGGGACACCCTCGACGTCGATGACCCCCTCGTCGTAGACGATGACGCCGCCCTCCCGGAGGTCGTCGAGGTTCTCGGTCAGCGGCTTGACCTTCTCGTCGCCGTAGTAGGCCTCCTCCTGGGGGTTGCGAGCGAAGGAGTCGCCCAGCGCCAGCAGCACGTTGTAGCCGTCCCCGCGCGACCGGACCGGCTCGGCGCTCGCGCGCACCTCGACGAACGTGTGGCCGCCCCGGATGCGGGAGGGGTAGTGGCGGTGGGTGAACACGTGGAGGCCCGACCGCATCAGCGCCTTGGCGAAGTTCTGGCTAGTCGAGTCGATGCCGTCGCCGGAGCCGCCGGCGATGCGCCAGATTATCTCCTGGTCAGTCATGGGTGACCGGCGTGAGAGACGCCATGGTCGGCCGGAGGGCCGGCGGCGACTAAAGGGTTTGCTACGTATTAACACGGATTAATGATGACGGAATGGGATTATGTCGCACGGTCCCCCCGTCACGGCCGGTCCTCGCGCGACGTCCGGCCGGGGCCGCGGTGGTTGCGGTGGTCGCGGCAACGACGGGCCGGCCCCGTCGGACGGCGCGCCCGACACACGACTAACAACTATATACCGGGACCCTGCATACTGACCCACGTGCCGATCGTGTCCTTCAGCTAACAGATGACGGGTTCGACCGACGCCGCTGGGACGCTGGCCGACCGCCTCGCGGCCATCGAGGCCCAGAACCTCCTGGTGGCGGGGCCGTCGATCGGTGGCTCGGCGGCCCTCGCCGGTGGGGTGGTGGCTGGCGCTACACGCGCCGGACGGGACGCGCTCGTGGTGACGACGACCGGGTCACCCGGCCGGCTCGTTCCCGACCCGGACGCCGGCACCGGTCGGGTCGGCGTCGTGGACTGCACGCCCGGCGACCCGCCCAGCGTCGGCGACCGGGCGACGACCGTGCCGTCGCCTGGCGACCTCACCGGCATCTCCATCCCGGTGTCGTCGTTCCTCGAGGGCGACGACGGCTCGTCCGTGGTCGTGCTCGACTCGGTCTCGGCGCTGCTGCAGTACGCCGAGCCGGCGACCGTGATGCGGTTCCTCTCCGTGATCACCGACCGCGTCCGCCACCACCGCGGCCTCGGGCTGGTCACCGTGGAGCCGGACATGCACGAGGACCGGACGCTCGACGCCCTGCGGCGGCTGTTCGACGCTCGGGTGTCGGTCCCGGGGGACGACGGGCCGGCCCGGCTCGTCGGCGTCGAGGGCGTCCCGGACGGCCGGCACGAGCTCTGAGGCCCGGCGGGCCTCACGGGATGAGTCCCGCCAGGCGGTCCAGCGGCCCGGGCGCCTCCGCGCGGGCCACCGCGGCGGCCGAGCCGTACGAGCCACGGCGGGCGAGGTAGCTGACGCCGACGCCGGCCTTGGCCAGCGACGCCAGCTCGCCACGCAGCACCGTCGGGCCGACCTGCGCGACCGCCGAGTCGCCGACGCTGACCACCCAGCCCGGCGACGTGAACCGCCACCGCTTCAGCCCGACGGTGGTCGTGTCCCCCTCGCGGAGGCCGTCGACGACGCTCGCGACGTTCCGCGCGGCGACGCGACCGGCGCGGACGGCGGCCTGGGCGCTGTCGGGGACCGCCTCCCCGTCGGCGTCGACGACCGACCCGGCGTCGCCCACGACGAACGTCCGCTCGTCGACCTGGAGGTGTGGCCGGACGCCCGGGCGCTCGTCGCCCATCGCGTCGGTCCCCCTGATGCCGCCGGTCCAGACGAACTGGTCGTAGGCGACCTCCCCGTCCTCGACCGTGACCGCCTCCTCGTCGGCGGCCCTGACGGCGGTGCCGGTCCGGACCTCGACGCCCTGGGCCGTCAGCTCCTGGTCGATGGCCGACGCGAACTCCGCGGAGAACGGCGGCGCGACGGTGTCGCGCTGCTCGACGAGCAGCACCCGCGTGTCGTCGGCGACGCCCTCCCCGCGGGCGAACGCCGCCAGCTCGCCGGCGACCTGGACGCCCGCGAGCCCGGCGCCACCGACGACAACCGTGCCGCCGCCGGCGTCGACCAGCTCGCGGAACTCCTCGCGGATGGTCGCGGCGTGCTCGAGGCGCTTCAGCGGCGTGGCGTTTTCCTCGACCCCCGGCAGGTCGAAGAACGCCGTCTCGCCGCCCAGACAGACGGCGACCACGTCGTAGTCGAGGCCGCCGTCGGCCAGCTCGACGCGGCGGGCCTCGCGGTCGACCGTCTCGACGCGGGCCGTCCGGACGTCGGCGCGGTCCAGCAGGTCGACGAGCGGGACGGCGATGGCGTCGGCCAGCCCGGGCCGGCGGATGGTCCGGTGGAGCTCGTGGGCGAGGAGGTGGTCGCCGGTGTCGTCGACCACGGTGAGGTCGACGTCGTCGGGCAGCCGGCGCTCGAGGCTCCTGGCGGTCACCAGGCCGGCGTACCCACCGCCGAGGACCGCGACGTGCATGGGTGGAGGGAGGCGGCGCGCGAGGAAAAGCGGTGTGGCTGACCGCTCCGGGCTCGGGCTACTCGCCCTCGGGGGCGGCCCCGTCGGGGACCTGGCCCTCGACGAGGGACTGGTCGGCGTACTCCTCCCGGAGGTCCTTCTTCGAGAACTTCCCGGTCGCGGTCTTGGGCACCTCGTCGATGAACAGCACGTCGTCGGGGAGCCACCACTTGGGGTAGTCCTCGGCGAGCATGTCCATTATCGAGTCGGGGAGTGTCGCCTCGTCGGCGCCGGCGGCGGGGACCACGAACGCCACCGGCCGCTCCTGCCAGCGCTCGTGGGGCACGCCGATGACGGTCGCCTCGGCCACGTCGTCGTGGGCCATGATGGCGTTCTCCAGCTCGACGCTGGAGATCCACTCGCCGCCGGACTTGATGACGTCCTTGGCGCGGTCGACGATCTCGAGGTAGCCGTCGGGGTCGACCGAGACGATGTCGCCCGTCTTGAGGTAGCCGTCGTCGGTGAAGTCCTCCTGGTTAGCGTCCGGGCGCTCGAAGTACTCGCGGGTCACCCACGGCCCGCGGACGTGGAGCTCGCCGAACGCCTCGCCGTCCCACGGCACCTCCTCGCCGTCGTCGTCGACGACGCGGAACTCCAGGCCGGACACCATCAGGCCCTGGGTGGCCCGCTTTACGAGCTTGGTCTCGTCGTCGGCGTCGGCCAGGTCGCCCCGGATGTGCGCCACGCTGCCGATGGGGCTCATCTCGGTCATCCCCCAGGCGTGCATCAGGTCGACGTCGCGCTCGTCGAACCACCGGATCATGGCCTCCGGCGCCGCCGAGCCCCCGACGACCACCCGCTCCAGCGACGAGAGGTCCGGGTCGTGCTCGTCGGCGTACTCCATCAGGCCGAGCCAGACCGTCGGCACGCCGGCGGTGACCGTCACGCCCTCGTCGGCGATGAGGCCCGCCAGGTCGCTCGGCTCGGGCGACGGGCCGGGGTAGACGTGCTTCGCGCCGCCGGCCGTCGCCGAGAACGGCAGTCCCCAGGCGTTGACGTGGAACATCGGCACGACGGGCATCATCACGTCGTCGTCGGTCAGCGGGATGCCCTGGGGCGTCTGGGTCGCCATCGTGTGGGACCACAGCATGCTGTGGGTGTACTCGACGCCCTTCGGGCGACCCGTGGTCCCAGAGGTGTAGCACATCCCCGCGGGCTGGTCGCCCGACAGCGCCGGCCAGTCGAACGCAGTCGGCTGGTCGGCGACGAAGGACTCGTAGGGGACCGCGTCCAGCGCGTCGGTCTCGCTCTCGCCCATGACCACGAAGTCGACGCCCTCGAACGCCGGCGAGCCCGCCGCCGCGCCCGCGAGCTTCCCGGCCAGCGAGTGGTCGACGAAGATCAGCTGGTCGTCGGCGTTGTCGACGATGTACTCCACGTGTTCGTCGGGCAGCAGCGGGTTGATGGTGTGGAGCTGGGCGCCCATCGTCGGCACCGAGAAGTACGTCTCGAAGTGGCGGTGGTGGTTCCAGCAGAACGTCGCCACCCGGTCGCCCTCGGCGATGCCGTGCTCGGCGAGGGCGTTTGCCAGTTGCCCGGTCCGGTCGGCGTAGTCGGCGTAGGTGTACCGGTCGATGCCCCGGTGGGTCCGGGAGACGATCTCGGTCTCGGGGTAGTAGTTGGCCGCGCGCCACAGGAACGGTCGCAGGGTCTGGGGTGCTCCGCCCGGCATGCCCGGGTGCACGGACCCTAGGGTATTGACGCTATGGGGGCGCGTGGGACGCTGGAGAGGGTTCGACGTCGGGCCCGAACCAGACAGTCCGGAACGTCCCAGTTGGCTCGACCACAGGATCACGCGTGACCGCAACCGCAGACCGCTCCTCGCGCTCGAGCCCATCATATCGCCCGTAAGCCCCACTCGTTCGACCGGTCGCGGTCGAGATTGGGACGGTGTCGAACCCGGGTGAGACTCCTGGCGAACCGCCGGCCACTTCCGGCGGTGGTCCCACCGCGGTCCAAGGACGTCCCACCAGGGAGCCACGCTTAAGCCGGGACCGGCCCACCCCACGCCATGCTCCGCTCGTTCGACGGCACCGAGCCAACCGTCCACGAGGACGCCTTCGTCCATCCGCAGGCCACCGTGATCGGCGACGTTGTCGTCGAGGCCGACGCCTCGGTGTGGCCCAACGTCACCCTCCGGGGCGACCACGGCCGGATCGCCGTCCGGGAGGGCGCCAACGTCCAGGACAACGCGGTCTGCCACGAGGGCACGGAGATCGGGCCCTACGCCACGGTGGGCCACACCGCCATCGTCCACGGCGCGACCGTGGGCGAGCGCGCGCTGGTGGGCATGGGCGCCACGGTGCTCGACGACGCCACCGTCGGCGACCGATCGCTGGTGGCCGCCAGCGCGCTGGTGCCGCCGGGGACAGAGGTGCCGCCCGAGAGCCGTGCGGCGGGCGTGCCCGCGAGCGTCGAGACCGACGTCGAGGAGACCGTCTGGGCCTACGCCGCCGACACGTACGTGGACCTCGCCGACCGCCACGCGCGGGCGTCGGAGCGCCTCGACTGACCCTTCGGGGAGCGCGTCCGGACGGGTCCCGAGCGGGAGCGTGCCTTTAGGGTCCGGGCCACCCTGGACACGCCCATGCGCGAGGTGGCGACGTTCGCGACCGGCGACGACGGGTCGCTCGTGCTGGCCGTCGGCCCGGGCGAGGACGCGAGCTTCGACTACGAGGACCTGACCGTCGAACTGAGCGGAACGACGATCCACGTCACCGCTCCCGGGGCGGGCGAGGTGACGCTGGAGGCCGTGCACGGCTCGGTGGCCGAGTGAGAGGGACCGCCGAGGAACGTGGACCGCCGACGGCGGGACCGCTCAGGCGACGAGGTACGTCTCGCCGCCCTTCCGCTTGAGGTACACCTCCGACCGGTCCGAGTCGCGGACGTACTCGGAGACGTGGTCGGCGGGCAGGTCGGACACTTCGATGACGCGGGGCGACACGGTCGGGGCGTCCTGGCTCGCGTCGCGGTCGGGGGTCGTTCGGACTGTGTCGATCGCCATACCCGAGTGAGGGTCGCTATCGGCCTTGAACCTGAGCCGGCCGGAGCGGAAGTGAAACTGCATCGACGGCCGAGTTCACCCCAACACACATTGCGGATGCTGTCCACCTCCGTGCCATGTCCTCGGCGGGGCGCTCAGGGCACGCCGGTTCCGTGGAGTCGTTCTACGGGGACCTCATCGACGAGGTCGCCCTCGCCGCCCCGGTGACCCGGTCCCGCCTGGTGGCGGGACTGGCGGCCGTCGAGCGCGAGGTCGAGCCCGGCCCCGGAGCGAGTGCGGCGGGCGACGCGTCGGTCACCACCCTGTCGGTGGCCGACTGGAACCGCGTCGCCGACCGGGCCGGCCTCCGGCCCGGCGTCTCGCTCGCCGTGCGGGAGGTCCACCGCCGGATGGCGGGTGCGCTCGGGGAGACGTCGGCCTGCGCGACGCCCGGCGCCGACCCGTGCGTGATAATCGACGCCTAACGTGTCGGACCGTCGTGCAATCGAACTGGTAGGTGGTGGAGCGAGGCCGCCAGTCGTCGACGTGCAGTCGGGCGGTTAGGGGCCGCCCACCGTCATTTTTCAAACGGCGAAAACGCCCGGCCCTATTTATGGAGTCCGGCACCCTCGAAGCGGACATGTCATCCCACGCCAGGGATCCGATGGTCGACGACGACGGTACCGGCGGCGTCTCGGTCGAGCGCCTGTACAACGAGATCGCGGGCGAGCCGTCGGGCGACGGGACGCCCGACCCCGGCGAGCACTCCGAGGAGCTGCTCGAGGCGGTCCTCGGGTCGCTGTTCCCGGACGAGGAGTTCGCCTTCGACGAGGAGACCGTCAAGAGCGACCTGGACGAGCTGCTCATCACGCTGGTCGCGATGCGGGACAGCGAGACACACGGCAAGGGCCTGATCGAGGACATCTCGACGCTGTTCGACGCCACGCTGTCACCGGGGACGGTGTACCCGCGGCTCCACGACCTCGAGGAGAGCGACGTCCTGGAGATGCAGGAGCTCGTCCGGACCAAGGAGTACCGGATCGGCGACCAGGAGGCCTCCCGGAGCCAGGTCGCCGACGCGATGCGCCAGCACCTCGCGCTCGGGTTCTTCCTGTACTCGGCGCTGGACGAACTGTAACCGACGGGTCTCGTGGTCCCTGGCCGGGAGTTCTCCCCTCGCTCGCGACGGACAGCGGTGCCGCCGTCGTGGGACCGCTCGCCGCCGTCGCCGCCTTTCGGTCGGCGAGACCGTAGTAACGGTTAACAGGTCAGGTGGACATTGTGTGACGATGGCGGACCGTCGGCTCCCGGGCCTGGTCGCGCTCGTCGCGGTGTTCGTCCTCGCCGCCGGCGGCGTGGTGGCCGCCGGCCACGTCTACCGGGAGTTCGGGGTGTCCCTCACCACGGCCGTGGTGGCGGCGGTCCCGAGCGTGCTCCTCGGGCTCGGGGCGGTGGTGCTGTACCGCAGCGACGTCGTCGAACAGCGCTACGAGGCCGTCCTCGCGCCGACCGTCCTCGGTGCGATGGCGTTCACCGCCGTCCTTCTCGTGGCGTTCCCCTACCTCGACCGGTCGATGGTCGACCAGAACTCCTCGCTGCTGTTCATCGGCGGGCTCGGTGCCGTCGCCGGGTTCCTGGCCGGGGTCGAGCGGGCGCGTCGCATCGAGGTGGCCGAGCGCGCCGCGGCGGCCGAGGCCACCGCCCAGCTCGCGACCGAGGAGAGCGAGCGCATGAAGGTGCTCAACCGGACAGCCCGGGAGCTGACCCGGGCGACGACCGTCGACGACGTCGCCCGGGTGCTGGTGTCGGAGGGGTGGATGGGCCTGCCCGGCTCGTTCACCGGCATCTGGCGGCTCAACGACGACACCGGCCACCTGGTGCCGGAGGCCACCGAGTCCGGCTCGCGGGTCGACGTGGGGCACGTGCGTCCCGACAGCGAGGCGATGGCGGCGTTCGAGGCCGGCGAGCGGACCGCGGTCGCCGCCGAGCGGGGCCTCCCCGAACTCGACACGCTGCTGGCTAACCCCGTCGGCGACGAGCTGCTGCTCGTCGTCGGCTCGGACCGGGAGTTCGGCGAGAACGACCGCCGGCTGGTGGAGGTCTACGTTCGGACCGCCGAGTCGGCGGTCCAGGCCGTCGTGCGCGAACAGGAGGTCCGCGACCAGCGGGAGGTCACCGACCGGCTGCTCGACGCCGTCCCGGACCTGTTCTTCACCCTCGACGAATCCGGCCAGCTGATCCGGTGGAACGACCGGGTCGTCGAAGTCGTCGGCTACGACGAGGACGAGGTCGAGGGGCGGCTCGGCGTCGACTTCATCGCCGAGGACGACCGCGAGGAGACCGCCGAGGCCATCCAGCGCGCGTTCGAGGAGGGCCGCGTGGTCGGCCACCAGGCGGAGCTCGAGACCGCCGACGGCGACCGCATCCCCTACGAGTTCAGCGCCCGCCGGGTCGAGCTCCCCACGGAGGACACGGTCGGCATCGCGGGCACCGGCCGGGACATCACCGAGCGGCTGCGGCGCGAGGAGGAGCTCCAGCGCAAGAACGAGCGCCTGGAGGCGTTCGCCAGCACGGTGGCCCACGACCTCCGCAACCCGCTCAACGTGATCCGCGGCAACGCGGAGCTGACCCGCGAGACCGAGGACCTCTCGCGGCTCGACACCATCGAGGAGGCCGCCGGACGGATGGAGGAGATCATCGACGACATCCTCGACCTGGCCCGCGGCGGCGACCGCGCCCTCGAGGAGCGGCCAATCGACGTCGGCCCCATCGTGCGGACCGCGTGGGACGTCGTCGAGACTGACGGCTCCCACCTGGCCGTCGCCGACCAGCTGCCGACCATCGAGGGCGACCCCGACCGGCTCGCCCGCCTGTTCGAGAACCTGTTCCGCAACGCCGTCGAGCACGGCGGCGGGAGCGTCACCGTCGAGGTCGGAACCCTGGCGGACGCCGACGGCTTCTTCGTCCAGGACGACGGTCCCGGCATCCCGGAGGACCAGCGCGACGAGGTGCTGGAGGAGGGGGTCACGACCAGCGACGACGGCACCGGGTTCGGGCTGGCCATCGTCAGCGACATCGCCGAGGCCCACGACCTGGGCGTGACCGTCACCGAGGGGTCCGACGGCGGCGCCCGGTTCGAGTTCCATCCGGAGGGTGCGGCGTAGCGGCGCCTGGCACGCGCCGGGGGTCGGCCCGGAGCGTGTGCCTTATCACCGGCCGGCCGGTGGGGCGACCACATGGACCGCGCTCCCGACATCGACGAGCTCGACCCGCCCGACAGGACGCTGCTGGGTCCCGGGCCGAGCGACGTCCACCCGCGCGTCTACCGCGCCATGGCGGCGCCGGTCGTCGGCTACCTCGACGACTACTACGTCTCCGTGATGGACGACGTCCAGGACGGGCTGCGGTACCTGTTCCGGACCGACAACGAGCACACCTACGCGGTCAGCGGCACCGGCTCGGCGGCGATGGAGACGGCGCTGGGCAACCTCGTCGAGCCAGGTGAGACGGTGCTGGTGCCGGCCAACGGCTACTTCGGCGAGCGGATGGGCCAGGTCGCCCGCCGCGCGGGCGGTGAGGTCGCGACCGTCGACGCCCCCTGGGGCGAGCCGCTGGCGCCCGCCGCCGTCGAGGCGGCGGTCGCCGAGCACGACCCCGACGTCTTCGGGTTCGTCCACGGCGAGACCAGCACCGGCGTGCGCCAGCCCGACGTGGCCGAACTGGCCGACATCGCCCACGACCACGGCGCCTACGTCGTCGTCGACGCGGTCGCCTCGCTGGGCGGTGTCGAGTTCCGGACCGACGAGTGGGGCGTCGACGTCGCCTACTCGGGCTCCCAAAAGTGCCTCTCGGCGCCGCCGGGCGCCAGCCCCATCACCTTCGCCGACCGCGCCGTCGAGAAGGTCCGCTCCCGCGAGACCCCCACGCGGTCGTGGTACCTCGACCTGGAGGGCGTGTGGGAGTACTGGGGCGACGAGCCGTCCTACCACCACACCGGGCCCATCTCGACCATGTACGCGCTGCGGGAGGCGCTCCGGCTGGTCGCCGAGGAGGGCCTCGAGGAACGGTGGGCCCGCCACCGGCGCGTCGCGGGCGCCATCGTCGCCGGCGTCGAGGCGATGGGCGGGTCACTTTCGGTCGCCGAGGACTGCTGGCTCCCGAGCCTCAACGCCGTCGCCGTCCCGGCGGGCGTCGACGACGGCGCGGTCACCGACCGGCTGCTGGCCGAGCACGGCATCGAGATCGTCGGCGGCCTCGGCGACCTGGCGGGCGACGTCTTCCGCGTGGGCTGCATGGGCCACTCCGCGCGCCCGGCCAACGCGACCCAGTTCGTCTCGGCGTTCGGGTCGGTGCTGGCCGACGAGGGAGCGGACGTCGACGTCGCCGCCGGCGCCGGTGCGACCGCCCGGACGCTCGGCGACTGAGGTCCCGCTCACCGGCCGACCACGGCGACGGCCACGAGCTGTCCGGGCTGGCCCCGCCCGATGTCGAGGAGGGCCCGGAGGCGATCGGCGAACGCGTGCCGAACGCCCCCCCCCTGCCGGGGACGGGTGACCTGACCCGGACTGACGCGTCCTCCCAGACGGCGGGAACCGGGGACGTGGTACTTGCTGGATGGGCCCCAACTGCTCACCCAGAACCCCGGTGGGACCGAGACGATGCCGAGACACGCCCGAACCACGGCTGGCGGCGGAACGACGACGGCGAGCCAGCCGCGGCAACCGCCCAGCCTCGCCCGCGCGCCCGCCGCGAGAGGGTGTCATTTATATCACGACAGTCGAAGGGAGACACGTCGATGAGTTCCGAGGCCGACGACTACACCTTCCACTGCCCGCAGTGCGGGGAGGGGCTGTCGGTGAACGCGGCGATGCGGACCGCACTCATCGAGAAGGGGTGTGTCATCTGCGGTGCCGCGGTGACCGCCGCGGCGTTCTCGCCCGAGCAGCCGGTCGACAGCTGACCCGACCGCCGAGTCATTCACAACGTTCATAATCGTACCCGGCGGTAGAGTCAGGTACGGAACACGATGGCCCTGGACACACGGACCGAACTGTCGCCCACGGAGGTGGACGCCTTCCTGGGCCGCCAGGAGACCGGCGTCCTCACGCTCGCGCGCGGCGACGAGCCCTACGCCATCCCCATCTCCTTCGGCTACGACGCGAGCGCCGGCTGCTTCTTCCTCCGGCTGGTCTCCACGCCGGAGAGCGAGAAGCGGGCCTACCTCTCCTCGTCGCCCGAGAGCCGGCTCGTCGTCTACGAAGAAGACGGCGACGTCTACCGCAGCGTGGTCGCCGAGGGCGCCCTCGAGGAGATCTCCCCCGACGAGCTCACCGTCGAGCACGTCGAGCAGTACGGCGACGCCGAGCGGCCGCTGTTCGAGATCTGGGGCGACTCCCGGGCCGACCTGGACGTCCAGCTCTACCAGCTCGACCCCGACGATCTCAGCGGTCGGCGGGTCGAGGTCGACCGCGAGGCCGACGCCTGAGGCGCTCCTCGCGCCGCGTCGGCGGGGTCGCCGGTCCGGGCCGCCCACACCGGCCCGGACGTGGCCGACTGCTCCGACGATGGTCACGCCGGCCCGCAGGAGCAGCCAACCGGGCGTAGGGACCTCTCTACCCTGCCGTAGACTCAAGTGCCAGCCTGTCGAAGAGGTTAGACGCTGCATGGCCTCCGGGATTCGCGCGACGGTGTCGTTCCCCTCGGGCGAGGTCTGTCCCATCGCGGGCCTCTCCGAGCGGCCCGGGACGACGGTCGCCTCGGTCGTGCCGAACGTCTCGCCCGTGGGGTGTGACACCTGCGTGACGGAGTTCACCCTGGAGACCGGCGACCCCCCGGACGTGGACATGGTCCGGGTGTTCTCCCACGGGTCGATCCAGCGCTACCGGCTGGACCACGGCGAGGGCCTGGGCTGCCCGTGCGAGGCGCTGGGGGAGCTCGGCTGTGCCGTCTCCCGGTACGACGCCCGGGACGGCGACCTGACCCTGACGTTCCACGCCGCCGACTACGAGGAGCTTCGGGCGGTGATCGGCGACCTCCGCGAGCGGTTCCCGGACGTGGACATCCGGCGGTTCGTCCGGTCGCCGACGGACGACGCCCACCGCGACGGCGTGTTCGTGGACCGCGACCGGCTCACCGACCGCCAGCTCCAGGTGCTCGAGACCGCCTTCGAGATGGGCTACTTCGAGCGCCCCCGCGGGGCCAACGCAACCGAGGTGGCCGCCAGGCTCGACATCGACCCCTCGACGTTCAGCGAGCACCTCGCGACGGCCCAGGGCAAGCTGTTCGAGGAGGTCCTCGAGGGCGAGAGCTGAGCGCGAGCGGGCCCCCGGAGGGTGTCCCACCGGCCGGGACGTATAAACTACCCCGTATGTCGGGGGTGTGGCTATCTGCCCGTTCTCCGCGTCGTTGCTGGTATGAGCCAGTCACCGATGGCCGACGCTGGTGCCCGGGCCGGAACCGACGCGGACGCCGCGCTCGCGAGCGAGCAGCGACGCACCATCATGGAGGCGCTGACCGACGAGGACTGCCGGTCGATACTCGCGGCCACGAGCCAGGAGGCGCTCTCGGCCAGCGAGATCTCCGAGCAGTGCGACCTGCCGCGCTCGACGACCTACCGGAAGCTCGAGACGCTGACCGACGTCGACCTGCTGGCCGAGCGCATCCGCATCTGCCGGTCGGGCAAGAACCCCAGCGAGTACGTCCGGCTGGTCGAGGAGGTGACCGTCCGCCTCGAGGAGTCCGGCGACGTGTCGCTGTCCGTCAGCAACCGCGAGCCCCCGGAGCGGTCGCTCTCGTTCGCGGTCACCGCCGACTGAGCGAGAGGCCGGCGAGACGACGGGGGTTCGAGTTACTGAAGCGTTGCCCGACCGACGCAGTCACGAGGCGGCCGGGGGCTGCGTTCTGCGGGGCCGTCTCGTTCGCGCAACCGTCGGGCCACCGGCCGGTGGTTGCTCGCTCCGTGCAGTAGAGCTGTTGTTCCAGCCAGGTGAAGGTGTGTACCGCGCCTGGTGGAGGTGTGTTTTCCGTCGACGAGACGCCGACGGACGAGTGACCTCCCGGGCGGGGACGCCGGTCTACGCCGGGTCCGGGTCGAAGATCTCGGGGCGCTCCTCGCCGCCGACGTCCATGACCGCCATGCAGCCCTTCCGGGCCACCCGCGAGAGCGCGTGGTCCACCAGCTTCACCGGGCCGGGGACCGGGTAGTGCATCGTCGCGACCACGCAGCTGCCCGGCAGCACGGGCGTGGTCTGGACGTTGCGGTGGGCGTCCGACGCGAGCGACCCCTGCGGGTACACCTCGTCCCACACGTTCCCGATCGGGTGGAAGCTGCTCGAGAGGTTCGGCCCGCCCGTGCAGAAGTACACCCTGGCGGTCTCGCCGGTCCGGGGCTGCATCTCGTTGTAGTTGTCCGGCGTGATGGCGTACTTCTCGCCGTTCATCAGCATGTAGGTCGGCTGCTCGCGGGCCATCGCGCCGAAGTCGAACTTGTGGTGGCCCTCCTGGCCGGTCTCGCCGGCGGTGTAGACCTCGTGCTGGCCCAGGTAGAACTCGTGGTCCACCGCCGGCAGGCCCTCCTCGGGTTCGACGAGGATGAGGCCGAACATCCCGGCGCTGATGTGGTAGTCGAGGTTCGGCACCGCGCAGTGGTAGATGAACGCGCCGGGGTACCTGGTCTGGAACCGGAGGCGCTCGGTCTCGCCGGGCTGGACGGTGGTCGCCTCGGACCCGCCCCCGGGCCCGTAGCACGCGTGGAAGTCCACGTTGTGCGGCATCGCGTTGTCGGGGTGGTTGGAGATCGTCAGGTCGACCGTGTCACCCACGCGGGTCCGGACCATCGGCCCGGGGACCTGCCCGTCGAAGGTCATGTAGTCGAACGTGACCCCGGGCTCGATCTCCCCGACGACCTCCCGCGTCTCCATCTCGAGTTCGACGGTCGCGGGCCCGTCGCGGTCGACGGGTCCGGGCACGTCGGTCGGGTCCGCGGCGACACGGTCGGTGGTGACCTGGCGAGCCGGGTCGAGCTCCTGGCGACCGGCGTCGGCCTCGGTGACGGTCACGCGGTTCGGCGGCGGACTGGCTGCACAGCCGGCGAGGGCGGCCACGCCGACCGCACCGCCGGCCTGGAGCACGCCCCGTCGTGTCGACTTGTAGGTCATCTGTTGTCCCTCTGTCTCGTCGTTGGCTCCGTCGGGGGAAGTAACGGACCCTTCTTCCCAGAAATCGGTACGTGACCCAACGCTGTCCCACGGTTCGGGACGCTCCCGAAGAGGTAGTCGACCGGAGCGCGACGGTTCGAACATGGGCACGGACTCCGACGGCGGCGTCGAGCGTCGCTCGGTCCTCAGAGGGGCGGGCCTGCTCGGTGCAGGTGCACTCGCCACTGCGGCCGGCGCGGGGGCGGCGGTCGCACAGGCGGACCCCTTCGAGGGCTGGTTCGACGAGGTGAGCAACTACGAGGGCGTCGTCGACGAGCGCGGGGCCGACGAGGTCACGGTGGCCGTGGGTGCGCCCGGAAACGGCGGCGCCCTGGCCTTCGGGCCGGCGGCCGTGCGGGTCGATCCCGGGGCCACGGTCGTCTGGGAGTGGACCGGCGAGGGCGGGAGCCACGACGTCGCCGCCGAGGACGGTGCGTTCGCGAGCACAGCGACCGCCGAGGCGGGCCACACCTTCGAGCGCTCGTTCGACGCGGCGGCGGTCCACCTGTACAAGTGCAACCCCCACGAGGGCCTGGGGATGCGGGGCGCCGTCGTGGTCGGCGACGCGGCCCCCGAGGCAGCCACGGCGGGTGGCGGTGACGGGTCGTTCACGGAGCCGAACTACGGCGGCTGGTTCGCCGACGTCGGCAACTTCGACGGGACGGTCGACATGGCGGGAACCGACCGGGTCACCGTGCGGGTCGGGGCAGAGGGCAACGGCGGTGCCCTGGCGTTCGACCCGCCGGCCGTCAGGGTCGACCCCGGAACCACGGTCGTCTGGGAGTGGACGGGCGAAGGGGGCAGCCACGACGTCCACGACGACGAGGTGGGCTACGGGAGCCCGACGCAGTCGGCCGCGGGCGCGACCTACGCGCTGGAGTTCTCCGGGGAGGGCGTCAGCACCTACGCCTGCGCGCCCCACGAGGAGGCGGGCATGAAGGGTGCGGTCGTCGTGGGCGACCCGGCGGCCGGCGCCGGCGGCACGCCCGTCGGCGAGTTCGCCCTCTGGGGGCTCGTGGTCGCGGCGGTGCTCTCGCCGTTCGCCGTCGGGGAGTACTTCCACCGGCGTGGCGGCGGAGACCGCGGGTCCGCGGCGTCGCCATAGCCCGCCGTTCCAATCCCGGGCTCCGCACCGTCGCCCACCCCTCGTTCTCCTCGAAGACGTTCACGGGCGTCTCCCGGTTGCTCGGGTGGTCCAAGTGGACGACTGCTCGTCGACGATGGCCGGCAAGCACGTGGAGTCGAGCGGCGAAACGGGCTGGGGCCCGCCCGGTGGCAAGCCTTTTGTCGGCGCTTGCGCTCGCCCAGTTATGGACGAGCGTCGCGAACTGCTGGCGCTGCTGCGGGAGGACGCCCGCCAGGACGTCGCCGACATGGCCCGCCAGACCGGCCTCGACGAGTCGCGGGTCGAGGAGCTGCTCGCCGAGCTGGAGGACGACGGCGTCGTCCGTGGCTACCAGGCCGTGGTGGACTGGGACCGCGCCGACGGCGAACACGTCCGGGCGATGGTGGAGCTGAACGTCACGCTCGACCGCGAGACCGGTTACGAGGACATCGCCGAGCGGCTGGCGCGGTTCCCCGAGGTGCGGTCGCTGTACCTGGTGTCGGGCGACTACGACTTCGCCATGGAGGTCGAGGGCGAGTCCATGCGGGAGGTGAGCCACTTCGTCTCCGAGGAGGTGGCGCCGGTGCCCGAGATCACCCAGACCGTGACCCACTACGTCATGACCGCCTACAAGGAGGGCGGCCGGCGGTTCGACGACGACGGCGACGACGACCGGCTGTCGGTCACGCCATGACGTTCGAGCCCTCCGACCGCGTGCGGGCAGTGCCGCCGTCGGGCATCCGCCGGTTCTTCGAGCTCGCCGAGGAGATGGACGACGTCGTCTCGCTGGGGGTGGGCGAGCCGGACTTCACCGCGCCGTGGGACGCCAGGGAGGCCGCCATCACGTCGCTGGAGCGCGGCCGGACCTCCTACACCGCCAACCGCGGCAAGCGCGAGCTCCGCGAGGCCATCGCGGACCACGCCACGAAGTGGGACCTCGACTACGACCCCGCCGAGGAGGTCCTGGTCACCGCCGGCGCGAGCGAAGGACTCGACCTCGCGTTCCGCGCGCTGGTCGACCCCGGCGACCGGGTCGCGGTCGCCCAGCCATCCTACGTCTCCTACGAGCCCGGCGTCATCTTCGCCGGCGGGGAGGTCGTGTCGGTCCCCACGCGGGCCGCCGACGAGTTCCGGCTCACCCGCGAGCGCCTCGAGGCCGCCGGCGCCGGGAGCGCCGACCTGCTCGTGTACTGCTACCCCAACAACCCGACCGGGGCGACCATGGCCGAGTCCGACCTCCGGGAGGTGGCTGCGTTCTGCCGGGAGCACGACCTCGGGGTGCTGGCCGACGAGATCTACGCCGACCTCACCTACGACGGCGAGCACGTCTCCATCGCGAGCCTCCCCGACATGCGCGAGCGGACGGTGGTGTTCAACGGGTTCTCGAAGGCTTACGCGATGACCGGCCTGCGGCTGGGCTACGCGCTGGGGCCCGCGGAGACCGTCACGGCGATGAACCGGATCCACCAGTACGGCATGCTGTCGGCGCCGACGACCGCGCAGTACGCCGCCATCGAGGCGCTCGCCTCCTGCGACGAGGACGTCGCCGAGATGCGCGCCCAGTACGACCGCCGCCGGAAGTTCGTGCTCTCGCGGCTCGCGGAGATGGGCGTCGACTGCTTCGAGGCGACGGGAGCGTTCTACGTGTTTCCCGAGGTGCCCGGCGACCGCTCGGCGGCGGCGTTCGCCGAGTCGTTCCTCGAGGCCGAGTCGGTGGCCATGGTGCCCGGGACGGCGTTCGGCGACGCCGGGGAGGGCCACCTCCGGGCCTCCTACGCGACGGGCCTCGACCAGTTGCGGACCGCCATGGACCGCCTCGAGCGGTTCCTGGCGTGACCCCGGCACCCCGGGTCATCGCGCCGGTGTCCCGCGGTAATGGACGCTTAACGCACGTTCGCTCGCCGACAGTTTCCCGCTGACTCGGCGTCTGAAAGCCCACAAGTCTTTTTCCGTGGTCCGGGCCTGTCCTGTCCCAATGGCTATCGATGACGCCGACCCCGGAGAGTCCGGGTCCGAGAGCACGTCGCCACCGACGGACGCCGGTGCCGAGGACGGCGACGGGGCCCCCGGCGCCGACGGGGTGGACGCGGGAGCGACGGTCGGGGAGTACACCTGGGCGGAGTTCCGGTCCGAGCACGGCTCCGGTCGGGGCGACGGGCCACCCGGCGACGCCGAGGACTACCTCGGCTTCCCCGGCGACGAGACCGACGACGCCCTGGAGGGCGCCGCGACCGTCGCGGAGACGCTCGCGGAGGCCGTCGAGGACCGTACCGTGTCCGTCGACGAGGACCTCGACGAGGACGCGTTCTTCTCGACGCCCGACGGGGAGACGACCGTCACCAACCGCTACGACCTCGAGAAGGCGGTCCCGGCGGTCAAGAAGAGCCACTTCCGCGAGGTCGACCGCTACTGGGTCAACAAGCCCTACGCGTTCGTGATCATCTTCCACTCGGACAAGGAGAACGAGAAGAAGTACTACCTGGTCGAGCCCTACCTCACCGAGATCGAGGCCGACCTCCGGGCCTTCCTCGCCGAGAAGCTCAAGACCGCCATCAAGTACTCCGACGACGACATCGTCGTCGAGGGCGACGAGGAGGACCGCGCGAGCGTCATCGAGGAGGAGACGTACAACCTGCTGGACCGCTACGACCTCCACGCCGACGACGGCGAGAGCGGCGGCGGGGGGATGTTCGACAGCCTCAAGGAGACGATGGGGATGGCGTCGGCGGAGAGCGACCGTCCCGAGAGCCTCGCCGGCATCGACGTCCGACCGGAACCGGTCCTCCTCGAGGAGGACGCCGACACCCTCAACCAGTACCAGGTGTCGAAGCTGCTGTACCTGCTGAAGCGGGACTTCATCGGGTTCGAGCGCATCGACGGCATCAAGCACGACATCAACGTCGAGGACATCTCCGTCGACGGCTACGACATGCCCGTCTTCGTCTACCACTCGGAGTACGAGCAGATCATCACCAACGTCGTCCACGGCCACGAGGAACTCGACGAGTTCGTGGTGAAGCTCGCCCAGCGCTCCGGGAAGGGCATCTCCAAGCGCCAGCCCCAGGTCGACGCCACGCTCCCCGACGGGTCGCGTGCCCAGCTGACCCTCGGCCGCGAGGTGTCTGACCACGGGACCAACTACACCATCCGCCAGTTCAAGGACGTCCCGTTCACGCCGATCGACCTCATCAACTGGAACACGTTCTCGCTGGACGAGATGGCGTTCCTCTGGCTCTGCATCGAGAACAACAAGAGCCTCATCTTCGCCGGCGGCACGGCCTCCGGGAAGACCACCAGCCTGAACGCGGTGTCGCTGTTCATCCCGTCGAAGGCCAAGATCGTCTCCATCGAGGACACCCGCGAGGTCGAACTGCCCCAGCGCAACT
>CAYWNQ010000017.1:0-20000 GCA_964459695.1 uncultured Halobacteriales archaeon
TCCGGCCCTTCCCGTCGTAGTTCGCCCCGCAGTCGACCGGGTCGCAGTCGGGCGCCGCCGGCCGGACGGACTCCTCGCGGAGCACGTCGAGGAACGCCGCCAGCTCCTCGGGCGTGTTGCGCTTCCACCGGTTGGCCAGCCAGAACGCCCCCAGGGTCGTGTGGTCGGGCTCGCCGGCGAGGATGCGAGCCATCGCCTCGCCGGCCTGCTCGCGGTCCATGTCCTCGGCGGACTTGTGGCCCGATCCCACCACCTCGGTCATCAGCCGCTTCAGCGGCCAGTCGCCGTACGTCGTGGCGGTCGCCATGCCCGAACGTCGGGCGTGGCCCACCAAAAACTCCCCGCTACGGCCAGTCGGGGTCGACGCCGACCAGTTCGGCGCTGCGGTCCCAGAGCCGCCGTCGGACGTCGGCGTCCGCCGCCCGGGGGTCGGGGTCCTCGGGGTGCTTGCCGGCGTAGTAGCCGCCCTCGACGCCGTCCTCGGCGGCGAGCCGGGCGAGGCCGGTGCCGCCGAGGTCGACGGCGGTGCCGACCCGGGGAAGGCGGGCGGCCAGCCGGGTGGCCCACCGCACGTACCAGGGGCTCGCGCGGTACAGCGCGGTCCCCGGGACGAAGCCGGGGTGGTAGGCGGCGACGGGGCCGGCGAACCGCTCGTCCAGCTCCGCCGCGAACAGCACGTTGGCCAGCTTCGAGCGGGCGTAGGCATCCAGGGCGTCGTAGTCGTCCATCGCGAGGTCGTCGAGGTCCAGGTCGGCGCCGTGGTGGACGCCCGAGGCCGTGACCACCACCCGGTCGAGGTCGCGCTCGGCGAGCACGTCGTGGGTCAGGCGGTAGGGCGCCAGGTGGTTCACCGCCAGGGTCGCCTCGGCCTCGGGCCAGTCGGTGAACTCGCGGCGTGACAGCGAGAGCCCGGCGTTGTTGACGAGGACGTCGATCCCCCCGTCGACGGCGGCGGTCGCGAGGTCCGCGACCGCGTCCGGGTCGGCGAAGTCGGCGGCGTGAAACTCGGCATCCCCGCCGGCGTCGACCACCCGCGCCGCCACGGCCTCGCCGCGCTCGCGGTTCCGGCCGTGGACCAGGACGGTCCAGCCGCGCTCGCCGAGCTGGACTGCCGCCGCGGCGCCGATGCCGGCGGTCGAGCCGGTGAGGAGTGCGGTGGGCACGGTCGACGTCCGGGCCGCCCGCCAATAACGCGTTCGGGAGCGAAAGCGATACCCCGACCGCCCCCGAACCACGCCCGATGACGGTGGCAGCCGACTGGCGGGAGGCCATCGACGACGTCGACGCGGCCATCGTCGACGGCTACCAGAGCGGCTTCCCTGTCCAGCGCCGCCCGTTTGCCGCCGTGGGCGAGGCCGTCGGCGTCGCCGAGTCCGAGGCGCTCGAGCGCGTCCGCCGGCTGCGCGAGCGCGGCATCTTCCGACGGTTCGGCGCCGTGCTCAACCCCCCTGTCGTCGGCGCCTCAACGCTGGCGGCGCTGCGGGTCCCGGCCGACCGGTTCGACGACGTCGCCGCGGTCGTCAACGGCCACCGCCAGGTGAACCACAACTACCGCCGGGACCACGAGTGGAACATGTGGTTCGTGGTGACCGCCGGCGACGTCGCCACCCGGGACCGCGTCCTGGGGGCCATCGCCGACGAGACGGGTCTCGAGCCCCTCGTGCTGCCGATGCTGACGGACTACTACATCGACCTGGAGTTTCCCGTCGTCAACGCCGACCGGTACGCCCGCGAGACGGGCGCGGGCGTGGGCGACGCCGTCGCCGAGCCGACCCGCGTCCCCGAGTCGGCGGCAGCGGAGCTGTCGGACCTGGACCGGCGGCTGGTGCTGGCCATCCAGGACGGCTTCCCCCTGACGGCCACGCCGTACGCCGACGTCGCCGACCAGGTCGACGCCGACGTCGACGCCGTGCTGGGAGCCGTCGAGGACCTGCGCGACCGCGGCTGCATCAAGCGCGTCGGCTGCGTCGTCAACCACGTCGTCACCGGCTTCGACGCCAACTGCATGGTGGTCTGGGACGTCCCCGACGCCGACCGCGACGACCGCGGGGTCGCAGCCGGGAGCCTGCCGTCAGTCACGCTGTGTTACCACCGGCCCCGCCGGCCGGAGCGGGACTGGCCGTACAACCTGTTCACCATGGTCCACGGCCGGGACGCCGACGCCGTCGACGCGGAGGTCGACGAACTCGCCAGCGACGTGCTGCCGTACGACCACGAGCGGCTGTACTCCACCGAGACCCTGAAGCAGACCGGTGCCCGGTACGACGACATCGTGGGTGGCGCGTAGGACCGATCGGTTCCGTCGAGTCGGCGTCGGATCCGGCTGTGTCGCCTGGACGGGACCCCGGGTGTTCGTACACAGTCTCTCCTACGCCCGGAACTCCGCGACCGCTCGACCCACCGGATTTCGCGTGACCGCCACCGCAGACCGCTCCTCGTGCTTGACCCACCCTCACCCCCAGAAAGCCCCCGCATGTTCGACTGATTACCCCGCTACCTGATGCCGGCTGCCCAACGATTCGGGTGGGACTGAAAGGTGCAGTCAAGGGTGAGTCCGGAGGCGAACGAACCCCCGTCCGAGACGATCGCCGTCCCATCACTCCCCCGACCGGCAGTCTCACAAAAGAAGTATGCGTGCCCCCGGACAACGGCGCCTATGGACCTGCGCATCATCGCCCTCCTGTTGCTCGTCCCGCTGCTGGACGCGATGGTGCTGGTGATCCTGGCGAGCTACTTCGGCGCGGTGCCCATCGTCGCGCTGGTTGTCCTGACGGCGCTGATCGGCACCCTGCTCGTCCGGGCCGAGGGCCGCCACACCGTCCGGAAGCTCCAGGGCCGGCTTGCCGAGGGCGAGTTCCCCGCCGACGAGCTGGTCGACGGGGCGCTGCTGCTCGTCGCGGGGGCCTTCCTCCTCACGCCGGGTGTGGTCACCGACGCCATCGGCCTGCTGCTGGTGGTCCCGGTGACGCGGTACCCCATCCGCATCGTCGTCAAGCGCTACGTCGTGACGCCGTACGTCGACAGCCGGACCGGCGGGTTCGCGACGGGGCAGGTGTACGTCGGCGGCTTCCCGGGCCAGGAGGGCCCCGGCGACGGGCGGGGCGGGGAGGGGCCCGTCGACCTCGACGAGGGCGACTACGACTTCGAGGACGCCGACGGGCGACGGGACCGGTGAGGCCGGCCACACCGCCACCGTCTGCCGAACAGAAACGCTTACAATCGGGAGGGCGGTAGCCCGGGCTGCGCCTCGGGCCGATAGCTCAGTCAGGTTGAGCGCTCGGCTGATAACCGGGAGGTCATCGGTTCAAATCCGATTCGGCCCACTGCAATAATGTCCTTTTCCCCGGGACAGCTGACAGGTCTCGGGAATCGGCGACGTCGTCACGGGCGACGCCGTCGGTGTGACCGCTGCCGCGGAGCCACCGGAGCCGCTCCAGCCGTTTCCGGCCCGTGACGATGGGCCCCGAGCTTGACGGATCCGCGGGGGCGGCTGCGTCGCCCCGAGAGTCACCGAATCCCCGAGGCGGCTGTCGACGCTCGAAACCACCGGTATCTTGAGGAGACCCCCTCGCGAAGTCGGCCCATGAGTTCCCCAGCCGCCAACGGGGCCGATCGCGCCGGGAGCCTCCTCGTCGTGGAGGACGACGAACCACTCGCGGACCTGTACGCGAAGTGGCTCGAACCGGACCACGACGTCGCGGTCGCCCACGACGGGCGGGCGGGGCTGGACGCGATGTCCGACGACGTCGACGTGGTGCTGCTCGACCGGCGGATGCCCGTCATGAGCGGCGACGAGTTCCTCCAGGCCCTCACGGAGACGAGCTACGACGCCAGCGTGGCGATGGTGACGGCGGTCGACCCCGGCGTGGACGTGCTAGACCTGCCGTTCGACGACTACGTCACCAAGCCCGTCACGCGGGGCGTCATGCTCGACGTGGTCGACCGGCTGCTCCGCCTGCGCGGGGCGACCGGGGCCGTCCGGCGGTACCACTCGCTGGAGCGACGCCGCGACATCCTGCGGGACGTCAAGGCCCGCACCGGCGAGACCGACATGGAGGCCTTCGACGTGCTCACGAGGCGTCTCGAGGCGGCGGCGCGGGACGCCGGCGCCGGGCTGGCGTGGCTGCGCGAGGAGTACTACGGCGTCGAGAGCTGACCGCGCCCCTGTTCGCGCCGCGAGAACGCCGTCCACGACGTATCACGTCGTGACACCGACGGGACCCACGTTCGAGGTCCAGAAGGGTGCGCTGTGGCTGCTGGCGGCCCACGTCGTCGGCTTCGTCGTGGTCGCCACGGGTGTCGGTCGGGCCGGGGCTGTGACCGGTCGAGCCAGGCGGTAGCCTTTTCGGCACCCGGCGGGAACCGGCTGCCAGATGCTCACGCGGCTGGAGCGACAGATCACCAAGGAGAGACGGGACATGACGGTGCTGGAGGCGGTGCTGCACCACCAGCCCATCGGCATCGGCCGCATCGCCGAGGAGACGGGCGTCCCGGAGCACAAGGTCCGGTACTCCCTCCGGATGCTGGAGAACGACGGGTTCGTCGAGCCGACGCCCCAGGGCGCGACCACGCCCGACGACATCGCCGAGCGCGTCGCGACCGTCAACGAGGGCGTCGACTCGCTGGGCGCGCGGCTCCGGGGGCTCTCGGAGGCCGAGGCGACGTCCGGGTGATGTCTCACCAGCGGTGGGGAGGGCTACCGAGCGGTATTGAGGTCGGATTCGGCTGTATCGGGTGGGCGTCAGACGTGTGTTCCCTCCGGCGGTTTCCAGGTGAACGCGAGGGGTTGGTCGGACGGCGGGTGCGGCGGCGAGAAGGAGCCAGCTGGGGACGCGCCCGCGGTCGGTGCCGGGGCCTCGGGCGGTGCAGGCGCGTCGGCCGACGGGTCGGCCACCGCCCGGAAAAGCGCCGCTATGAGACCTATCGAGGGCTGGGGAGCGCTCGGGAGGCCTCACCGCGGGAGGTGGATGCTGCCAGGGCGACCACTGGCTCGCTCCGGACCGTCATCACTGCCTCGGCTGTCGCTGCGGCGGGGGTCCTGACGCTTGGGCCTAGGTATCCCGGCAGGAAGGGCCCGCTCGCTCGACCGACAGGACTCAGTAGATCCGCGACCGCAGACCGCCACTCGGGCGCTACCCTACGGTCAAGCACGAGCTACGGTCGGCGGTTCCCGGGGACCAGTGCCCATGACGTTCCAGGCGTTCGTGGTGGTGACCGAGAACACAGGTGTCGCTCTAACGGCACGCACTTACACGACGCATACCGACCACCACCTTGCCGGGTAACGGAAGCGTTAAGACCGAACCGACGCCACGCCAAGGCACGAGGATGTTCGCGTCACCGCTGCAGCTCGTCGACAGCTTCCTGCTCCAGTACAACGTGGGGCAGGCGCTGCTGCTGCTGTTCGTGCTGACCACCCTGGCGACGCTGCCGCTCAAGTCGGCCAAGACCACCGGCCTGAACGCCCTCCTCTTCGGGCTCATCTTCCTCCTGACGCCGTACTCCGAGATGCCGATGCACTACAAGTTCCTCGGGCTGGCGCTGGTCTTCGTCGGCCCGTTCATGGTCATCTCGGGCCGGCGGTAGCCCGGCATGGCCGGCCCCGGCGACGACAGCCTGGTCGAGTGGCGCGACTGGGGACCGGCGGCGTTCGACGCCGCCGACCGGCTGGGCCGGCCCGTGCTGCTGTCGGTGACCGCGCCGTGGTGCGAGCCCTGCCGGGAGATGGACGCCGCCACCTACGCCGACCCCCGCGTCGCGGCCCACGTCGACGACGGGTTCGTCCCCGTGCGGGTCGACGCCGACCGCCGGCCCCGGGTCCGCGAGCGGTACGCGACGGGCGGGTTCCCGACGACGGCGTTCCTGGCACCCGACGGGACGGTGCTGACCGCCGCGGGCTACCTGGGCCCCGACGGCATGCGCCAGGTGCTGGACTCGGTCCGGGAGACCTGGGACGCGAAGGGCGCGAGCGCCGGCACGGTCCCCCGGGCACTCGGTGTCGCCGAACCCCCCGGCGGCGCGGTCACCGCCGCCGTCGAGGCCCACATGGTCGAGCAGGTCGCCGCGGCGTTCGACGCCGAGTACGGCGGCTGGGGCGAGGGCGCGAAGTTCCCGCTGCCGGCCACCGTGGCCTTCGCCGCCAAGCGCGACCGCGACCGGGCGACCCGGACGCTGGAGGCGCTGGCCACCCACCTCACCGACACCTACGGCGGCGGCTTCTACCGCGTGGCGACCGAGCGGGACTGGTCGGGGCTCCGCCGCGAGAAGCTCGCCGACGTCAACGCCGGCCTCGTCGAGGCGTTCGTCGCGGGCTACCTCTACACCGGCGAGGGCGCCTACCGCGACGCCGCCGCGTCCGGCGTCGACTACCTGACGACCACGCTGTGGACCGGCGAGGCGTTCGCGGCGAGCCAGGCCGGCGGTGACTACTACACGATGGCCGCCAGCGACCGCGAGGCCGCCGACCCGCCGCCGGTCGACGACACCGTGCTGGCCGACCGCAACGGGCTGGCCGCCGGGGCGCTGCTGGGCTTCGCCGCCGTCACCGACCACGAGGCCGCCCGCCGGTACGCGACGAGGGCGCTGGACCACGTCGTCGAGACGCTGGTCGCCGACGGCGCCGTCGCCCACCACGACGGGCCCGACGCCCCGACCGGCCTACTCGCCGACCACGCCCGGCTGCTCGCCGGGCTGACCGCGGCGGCACAGGTCGCCGGCCGGGACACGGCTGTCGCCCGGGCGGTCGCCGACCACGCGCTCTCC
Source organism: uncultured Halobacteriales archaeon (assembly GCA_964459695.1). Lineage (GTDB taxonomy): Archaea > Halobacteriota > Halobacteria > Halobacteriales > Haloarculaceae > CAYWNQ01. The sequence continues at coordinate 6,763 of CAYWNQ010000017.1, forward strand.
GAGCTCGACGGGACGTCGGGCGCGTTCCGGGACGGCCCCGCCGGCGGCGCGGGGCTGTGCGACCGGCCGCTGTACCCCGTCGAGACCAACGCCGAGCTGGCCGACGCGCTGGTCGACCTTGCGGCACTCACCGGCGAGGAGCGCTACCGGAGCGCCGCGGGCGACGCGCTGGCGGCGTTCGCCGACGCCCACGACCGCATGGGCGTCGAGCTGGCGGGCTACGCCGCCGCCTGCGCCCGCCACCACGACGGCCCGCTCGTCCTCGAGACGCCGGCGGCGGGCACCGACCTCCACCGCGCAGCCCTCCGGGTCGCCGACCACGAGAAAGTGGTGGTCCCCGGCGACCGGGAGACGGCGGTCGTCCGGCGGGGCGACGACCGGTCGGCGCCGGCGACGACCCCCGAGGAGCTGACCGACCGCGTGGCAGCGACCGACAGCGGTGAACTCCCGAATCGTTTATAACTCGCGCCCACGACGGCTCCGCCGATGGCAAGTCTCAGGGACCTCGGGCTCTCGGAGTACGAGGCCCGCGCCTATCGCTCGCTGCTCGAGACGGGACCGACAACCGCCAAGGAGTTGTCACGCGTCAGCGACGTGCCAATGGGGCGCATCTACGACGTGCTCAACGCCATCGAGCAGTACAACCTCGCCCGGTCGCAGTCGGCCAGCCGGCCGAAGAAGTACGTCGCCGTCGAGCCGGCGACGGCGCTCGACCGGCTGCTCGACGACAAGAAGCGCGAGCTCGCCGAACGGGCCGAGCAGTACGAGTCCATCGTCGAGGACCTGGGCGACGAGCTCGACGCCGCCGAGCCCGTCGAGGAGACGTTCTGGACCGCCGCCGTCGGCGAGGGGGAGGTCGTCGACCTCCTGGTCGAGCGCCTGGCCGCCGCCGACGACCGCATCGTGATGGTGCTGTCGACGTACACCCAGCAGTACTTCGACGTCGAGGAGGTGGGGTCGGTCATCCTCGACGTGCTGGCCGACGCCCTCGAGCGCGGCGTCGACGTCGACCTGCTGATGCGCCCGGACCTGGTGCCCGCGCTCCCCTCGGAGATCGGCGAGCGCTATCAGGGGTCGCTGGCCGCCCACGAGGCCTTCGCCGTCCGGACCGCCGAGGACGTCACGGGCACGTTCACACTCGTCGACAGCTCGGAGGTGGTCATCGAGGTGCCACACCCGCTGAAGGCCGAGGAGGCGTTCGCGATGATCGACCTGAAGGACCCGGAGTTCGCGGCGTCGGTGCGCGAGGAGTTCGAGCCGCGGTGGGCAGGGGCCGAGCCACTGCGGGTCTGAGGCGCTACTCCCCGTTCGCGGCCATCTCGGCCTTCAGCTGGCCGAACTCCGCCACCCGCTCGGCGTGGGCGTTGTGCTGGTGGATGGACTCGTCGTTGGACTGCTCCATCGTGACGACGGCGTCGTCGGGCAGGTCGAACCGCTCGACCGACCCCTCGGCCATCGCCCGGACGACGTCCTCGACGAACTTCGCGTCGCTGTGGGACTCGTAGGTCATGTGGTCCTCGTCGGGCCGCTTGGCGAAGTTGTACACCCGTGCCGACATCGAGTCCCGGGCGACGTCGATGATCTCCTCCAGATCGACGCCCGGGTCGCCGTTGACGGCCACGGTGAGGGTGGCGTGGCCCCGCTGGGAGTGGCCCGGCTGGGGCACCTCCGCGAGGAACGCCTCGACCGTCTCCTCGGCGACGCCGAGGCGGTCGAGGGTCTCGCGGGCGCGGGCCTCGCTCATGCCCTGCGAGCACGGGCAGACGGTGATGCCGGTGACGCGGGCTCCGATCTCCTCGCGGGTGCCGCCGTCCGTGGCGGTCGCCGAGGCCAGGATGTCCGCCGTGGCCTGGGTCGGGCGCCCCGTGGCGGGCGTCCGCTCGCGGATGACGTACTCGGCCTCCATGGAGACCTCCGCCCGCGAGGTGTAGTCGTGCTTCTCGAGCAGCCGCTCGGCGACGTCGCCACACACCTCCTCGGTGCGGTAGGCGGGCTCGGAGGTGGCCTCCTCCAAGATCTCGTCGACGACCTCCATGTTGCGCGACATGTCGATGCCCTTGCGCCACTCCGGCAGGTCCACGAAGGCGTCGAACTCCGCCATGAGCACGATGGGCCGCTCGCCGTTGCGCTCGAGCTTCACCAGCTTCTCCACCCCGGTGACGCCGACCCGGTTGAGGCCCACCCGCACCTCCGGCGCCCCGGACTGGACGTCCGGCAGCTGTTCGCTCATCACCCTCATCCTCGGGCCCGGAGGGTTAGGGGCTTACGAATGGAGAACCGTCAGTCGAGCTTCCCGAGCGCCTGGAAGAAGTCCAGCGGCGGCCCGGCGATGCGGACGGGTTGGTCGGCCGCCTCGACCCGCACCCGGGTCGGGGGCGCCACCGTCTCGGCCGTGCGGCCGTCGGCCACCACGTGGGCCGCCTCGGCGGCGTCGACGTGGACCTCCACCGTCGCCTCGAGGTCGGCCACCAGCGACGGCATCGGCTCGGCGGCGCACATCTCGGTCACCACCAGGCCCGACACCGTCGGGTGGACCAGCGGCCCGTCCTCGCTGAGGTTGTAGGCGGTCGAACCGGTCGGCGTCGCCACCAGGACGCCGTCGGCGTGGCCGCCGGTGTACAGCGACCCGTCGACCCGCACCTCGACGCCGAACCCACCGCCCCGGCCCCGCTCGGGGGCGAGGACGCCGACCTCGTTGAGCGCCGGGGGTAACGACCACCCGTCGCCGCCCGCGGCCACCCGGGGGAGCTCCTGGATGCGCGGCGCGCCCGTCTCGCGGATGCGCTCGACCGCCGCGACGGCGGCGTCGACGGCGTCGGCCGGTGCGACCGCGTTGAGGAACCCGACCTCGCCGAGGTTCACGCCCATCACCGGCGTCGCGTCGGCGCCCCGGGCGGCGAACAGGAAGGTCCCGTCGCCGCCGATGGAGACGCCCAGGTCGCAGTCGGCCAGCGCCTCGACAGCCATCCCGAGCTCCGGCCGGTCGAGCGACTCGGCGGTGGCGTCGTCGAACAGCACGGTGACCTCGCGCTCGTCGAGTGCGTCCCGGACCGCGACGGCCACCTCTGCCGCCCGCGGGTTCGACCGCTGGGCGACGATGCCGACCTGCATCGACCGCGGCTTCACGACGGGGGCGGTAAAGCCCATCGGCTGGCGAGCCAGCGGCAACTTTAATCCGTGCCCACCCCGCACCGGGGAACATGACCGCGCCGTGGGGTGACTCGTCGTGAGCGGGGACCCCGGCGAGGAGTCCGGTCCGCCGGCCGGCGAGGACGACGACTGGTTCGAGGAGGGCGACGCCGAGGGCGAGGAGCTGTTCGAGGACGACTTCGCCTCGGCGTTCGGCGGGGAGGGCGGGGCCGCCGGCACGGAGTTCGAGGAAGAGTTCGACTCGGACATCCCCCGGCTGGACCTGGGCATCGAGGGGCTCGACGAGATGATCCAGGGTGGCATCCCCGAGCGGTCGCTGCTGGCCGTCATGGGGTCGGCCGGGACGGGCAAGACCACGTTCGGGCTCCAGTTCCTCCAGCGGGGCCTGGAGGACGGCGAGAAGGGCGTGTTCATCACCCTCGAGCAGTCCCGGGCCGGCGTCGTCGACACCGCCGAGGAGCGCGACTGGCCGTTCGAGCAGTACATCGAGGACGACCAGCTCGCCGTCGTCGACCTCGACCCCGTCGAGATGGCCAACAGCCTCGCCTCGATCCGGAACGACCTCCCCCGGCTCGTCGAGGAGTTCGACGCCGAGCGGCTGGTGCTGGACTCCGTCTCGCTGCTGGAGATGATGTACGACGACCAGGCCCGCCGCCGGACCGAGGTGTTCGACTTCACCGAGAGCCTCAAGGGTTCGGGCGTGACCACGATGGTCACCTCCGAGGCCAGCCAGGCCAACCCCTACGCCTCCCGCCACGGCATCATCGAGTACCTCACCGACGCCGTGTTCGTCCTCCAGTACGTCCGCTCGGAGTTCCGCGAGACCCGGCTGGCGGTCGAGATCCAGAAGATCCGCAACGCCAACCACTCCCGGGAGACCAAGCCCTACGAGATCACCGGCGAGGGCATCTCGGTCTACCAGCAGGCCAACATCTTCTGAGGCGGGTGGCCCGCCCGGGCCGGCGCGACCCTACCGCACCACCGTCACCGGACAGGGCGCCCGCCGGACGACGGTCTCGGCGACGCTGCCCAGCAGGATGCGGGTGATGCCCTCCCGGCCGTGGCTCCCCATCACGATGTGATCGATCCCGTTGTCCTCGTCGTCGGCGTACTCCACGATGGTGCGGGCCGGCTGGCCCACCTCGACGGCGGTCTCGACCGTGGCGGCGTCGCCCACCCGGTCGCGGGCATCCTCGAACAGCGTCTCGGCCTCGGCCTCGCGGTCCTCGAGCCACTCCTCGGAGGCCGTCGGGATGCCGGCCTGGGCGCCGTAGCCGGCCCGCGCGGGGTTGATGACGTGCAGCAGCACTAGGACGTCGCCGGCGAACTCCTCGCGGGCGTAGTTCAGGGCCTCCTCGCCCTGCTCGGAGCCGTCGATGGCCACGAGGACGCGCGTCATGGGCGGCGATTGCGCGGGGTCGGGAAAGAGTGTTGCGGCGCGGCCACGATGAGCCGCTCGTGACCGGCCCGTCCGAGCGGGCGCCTCAGAGCAGGTGGCGCTCGACGTCGTCGCTGAGGTCCTCGAACGTGTCGACGGCGTCGACGAGGTCCTCGGAGGTGGACTCCCCGAACGCACACGCCTCGACGCGGACGCCCTCGTGGCGCAGGTGCGAGCAGAGCCGCGCGAAGTCGCCGTCGCCCGTCGCGAGCACCATCGCGTCGACGTGGTTGGCCAACGTGACGGCGTCGAGGCTCATGCCGACGTCCCAGTCGGCCTTCTTCGAGCCGTCGGCGAACTCCCTGATCTCCTTGATGCGCGTCTCGAAGCCGATGTCCCGCAGCGCCTCGAAGAAGCTCTGCTCGGCCTCGACGTCGGCCCGGACGACGTAGGCGATGGCGCGGGTCAGCTCCCGCCCCCGGACGGCGGTCTCCAGCAGGCCGGCGTAGTCGACGTTGCGCGAGTAGAGGCTGTGGGCGGTGTGGTAGAGGTTCTGGGCGTCGGCGAGCACCGCCACGCGCTGGTTCGCCTGGACGGGCATGGGTCGTGGGCCGGTGTTCTCCCGGCCCGGTGATAGGCGTTGGCACTTCGTGAGAGGACAGGGTCCGCTCCGATATCCGCGACCGCCCACTCGGGACTCAGGACCGCACGGGCAGCGGTCCGGGACCGCGGTCCGATGGCGGCGGGAGAGCCCACCCGCCGTTCAGACCCCGACCGTCGCGAGAACGGACCGAACGCCCAAACGTTGCGTGCGGCACAATGCCTAAGTTCGGTCGCCTCCGGAGTACGACCATGTCAGCCGCCACGCCGACCGCCGTCGCGACCCCGACAGCGCGGCGTGGCGGCCGTTCTCCCGGTCCCGAGGGCAAACGGCGGTAGCGGCGGGTTCCAGGCGGGCGTGGCGGCCCGTCGGTGACCCACGACGGCCCGGGACCGACTCCAGACCGACGACACCAGATACCACACCGACACATGACCGCTCCGTTCACCGGCGTGCTCCCGGCCATCACCACGCCGTTCCACGACGACGAGCGCATCGACTTCGAGACACTGCGGGCGAACGTCCGGCGGCTCGAGGCCGCCGGCGTCGACGGCATCGTGCCCGTCGGCACGACCGGCGAGTCCGCGACGATGACCCACGACGAGCACGTGGAGGTGATCGAGGCCGTCGTCGACGCCGTCGAGGCGGTGCCGGTCGTCGCCGGCGCCGGCTCGAACAACACCCGCGAGGCGCTGTCGCTGTCCCGGCAGGCCGCCGACGCCGGCGCCGACGGCCTGCTGCTCATCTCGCCGTACTACAACCGCCCGGAACCCGACGGGATGGAGGCCCACTACCGCGCTATCGCCGACGAGGTCGACCTGCCGCAGGTCGTCTACAACGTGCCCTCGCGCACCGGCCGCAACGTCGCCGTCGAGACCGCCGTGAACCTGGCGAGCCACGACAACGTGGTGGGTTACAAGGCCGCCAGCGGCGACATGAACCGCATCACCGAGGTCATCGAGCGCACCCGCGAGGAGGAGTATGCCGTGCTGTCGGGCGACGACGCGATGACCCTGCCCGTGGTCGCCACCGGCGGCGCGGGCTGCATCTCCGTCGCGGCCAACGTCGAGCCCGAGCGCACCGTCGCGATGGTCGAGGCCGCGCGGGCCGGCGACCTCGAGCGCGCCCGCGAGCGCCACCACGAGCTCGGGCCGCTGTTCCGGGCGCTGTTCGTCGAGAGCAACCCCATCCCCGTGAAGGAGGCGATGGCGATGCGGGGCCACATGCCGGCGACGATGCGCCCGCCGCTGTCGCGCCTGGACGAGTCACACCGCGAGCACCTCCGGACCGTGCTCGCCGAACTGGACGCGACGCCGGTGGCGGCGAACTGACCGATGCGGGTGGTCGTCACCGGCGCCACGGGGCGGATGGGCGGCGAGCTGCTGGCCGCCGCCGGCGAGCGGGGCTGGGACGCCGTCGGCGTGTCCGCCAGCGGCGCAGACCGGGTGGCCGGCGCGCCGGTCCGGTCCGCCGACGACGTGGCGGCGGTGCTCTCGGACGCCGACGTGCTGGTGGACTTCACGGTCCCGGCGGCCTGCGTCGACTACGTCAGCGCCGCGGCGACCGCCGGCGTGCCGGCGGTGGTGGGCACGACAGGGTTCGACGAGGGCCACACCGCCGCCCTGCGCGAGGCCGCCGGGACGATCCCCGTGCTGAAGGCCGCCAACTTCGCCCGCGGGATCCAGGCGCTGCTGGGCGCCGTCCGGTCGGCGGTCGCCGACCTGCCCGGCTACGACGTCGAGCTCACCGAGACCCACCACGACGGCAAGCGCGACGCCCCCTCGGGGACGGCCAGGACGCTGCTGTCGGCGGTCGAGGCGGCGCGCGACGCCGAGCTGGAGCGCGTCCACGGGCGCGAGGGCGTCGACCCCCGCGAGGGCCCCGGCGAGGTCGGGGTCCACGTCCGGCGCGCCGGCGACGTCCGCGGCGAGCACGAGCTGCTGGTGGCCGACAACGACGAGGTCCTGACGCTGACCCACCGCGCCGAGTCCCGGGGGGTGTTCGCCGCCGGCGCGCTCGACGCCGCCGCGTGGCTCGCCGACGACCGGGAGCCGGGCTGGTACGACTTCGCGGACGTCCTGGAGGCCGATCCGGGATGACCGCCACGCTCGAGGCCGACGTCGCCGAGCTCTGGGAGCGCTACGACGCCGGCCAGGTCGACGCCGCCGGCGCCACCGACGCCGACCGGGCGACCCTCGAGGCGTTCCTCGACGCGCTGGAGCGCGGCGAGGTCCGGGCCGCCGAACCGACCGACGACGGCTGGACAACCAACGCCTGGGTGAAGCGGGGCATCCTGCTGAACTTCGGGCTCCGGGAGATCGCACCCCACGAGCACGGCGGCGTGGCCTACCACGACGTGTTCGGGCTGCGAGCGACCGACGACCTCCCGGAGCGGGGCACCCGAAACACGCCCGACGGCACCGTCGTCAGGCGGGGCGCCTACGTGGGCGGCGACGCCATCCTGATGTCGCCGTCGTTCGTCAACGTCGGCGCCCGCGTGGGCGACGGGACGCTGGTGGACTCGTGTGACACCGTCGGCTCGTGCGCCCAGGTCGGCGCCGACGTGAAGCTGGGCGCCAACACCCTGATCGGGGGCGTGCTCGAACCCGTCGAGGCCGAGCCCGTCGTCGTCGAGGACGGCGTCTCGCTGGGCGCCGGCTGCCGGGTCACCTCGGGGTTCGTGGTGGGCCGGGACTGCGTCGTCGGCGAGGACACGCTGCTGACGCCGCGCATCCCCGTCTACGACCTGGTCGCCGAGGACGTCCTCTACGGCGAGCTGCCGCCCGAGCGCCGGGCCTTCCAGCGGTTCGTCGAGTCCGGCATCGGCGACCACGAGCTGTTCGACGGCGGCGCGTACAAGCCCGCGGTGGTGGCGACCGACCTGGAGGCCGAGACGCTGGCGGCAACCGAGCGCGAGGAGGCGCTGCGGGAATGACGCCGCGGGTCGCTCCGGGAGGTGGGTGCCGCGTCCGGTGCCGGCCGGCAAGCCCTCGCGCGCCTCCAGTCCACCGGGATGCGGTAGCGGACCGGGCAGGACCCGGGGGCGCCGGAAGACCCAGGGCGCTGGAGGGCCTGCGTCGGCCATGAGCGAGAGCCCGCAGGTCCGGCGCCTGGCCGACTGGGACGCCGAGCACCTGCGGGCGGTCGCGGGCGAGCACGGGACGCCGACCTACCTGCTGGACCTCGACCGCGTCCGCCAGAACGCCGCGCGGCTGCAGGCGGCCTTCCCCGACGCCGAGGTGGCGTACGCGGTGAAGGCCAACGCCGTCGCACCGGTGCTGGCGACGCTTTCCGACGCCGGCCTGGCCGCAGAGTGCGCCAGCGCCGGCGAGGTCAGCCGGGCGCTGGCCGCCGGCTTCGACGCCGCCGACGTCCGGTACACCGCCGTCAACCCGCCCGCGCGGGACCTCGACCGGGTCTGTGCGCTCGAGGGCGACCTGGTCGTCACCGTCGGCGCCGCCGACACCCTCGACCGCCTGGCCGAGCGGGGCTTCTCGGGCCGGGTCTGCGTCCGGGTCAACCCCGGCGTCGGCGCCGGCCACCACGAGAAGGTGGCCACCGGCGCCGAGCCGAAGTTCGGCGTGCCCTACGACCGGGCGACCGAGGTGGCCGCCGCCGTCCGGGAGGACCCCGACCTGGAGCTGGTCGGCTGGCACGCCCACGTCGGCAGCGGCGTCTCCGGCGAGGACCTGGCGGCCCACCGCGAACTGGTCGAGCGCGTGGCGGCGCTGGCCCGGGAGGTCCCCGTCGCGTTCGCCTCCGTCGGCGGCGGGCTGGGCGTCCCCGCCCGCGAGGACGAGCCGCCGCTGGACCTGGCGGCGGTCGCCGACGCCACCCGCGCGGCGTTCGACTGCGACGCCCGGCTGGCGATCGAGCCGGGCCGGTACCTGGTCGCCGACGCGGGCGTGCTGCTGACCCGGGTCACCACCGTCAAGCCGACGCCGACGACCACCGTCGTCGGCGTCGACGCGGGGATGACCGACCTGCTGCGGCCGGCGCTGTACGACGCCCACCACCCCGTGCGGTCGCTGGCGCCCGACGCCGGCGACCGCGACCCGGTGGGCTGCGAGGTGGCGGGCCCGGTCTGCGAGACGGCGGACGTGCTGGGCCGGGACCGCGCGCTGCCGGCCCCGGCGCGGGGCGACCTGCTGGCAGTGGGCGTCGCCGGCGCGTACGGCTACGAGATGGCCAGCACATACAACTCCCGGCCCCGGCCCCCGGTGGCCGTCGTCGGCGACGACCCCGGGAGCACCGGGACGGCGCCGCGGACCGGTCGGGCCGCGGTCCGCCGGGAGGCGGTCACCGACCTCACGAGGCTCGAACGATGGTAGCCATCGAGAAGTTCCACGGCACGGGCAACGACTTCCTGGTGGTCGACGCCGCCGAGGACGTCCCCGACCGGCGGGCGTTCGCGACGCGGCTCTGCGACCGCGAGGACGGCATCGACTACCCCGGCGCGGACGAGCGCGGGGCCGACGGCGTGCTGTTCCTGGCGCTGGAGGCGACCTACACGCCCCCGCGGGTCGTCCTCACGCTGGTCCAGCCCGACGGCTCGACGGCGGCGATGTGCGGCAACGGCGCCCGGTGTGCCGCGACCTGGGCCGCCGCCCGGGTCCGGGACCCCGACGCGGTCGAGGACGACGGGACCGAGGACGCTGGCGACGGCGAGTCCCACGACGTGATGATCGACACGCCGTCGGGTACCCTCCGGGCGACGGTCCACGGCGACCCGACCGCCGACACCACCGACGTCTCCGTCGAGATGGGTGCGCCGTCGTTCGTGCCACGGGCGGTCCCGCTGTCCGGCGACGAGCCCCTTATCGAGGCGCCGGTCGGGGACCTCACGGTCACCGCGGTGAACACCGGCGTCCCCCACGCCGTCGCGTTCGTCGACGACGTCGCGGCGGTCGACCTCCCGGCCGTGGGTCCGCCGGTCCGCCACGCCGACGCGTTCCCGGAGGGCGCCAACGTCACCCTCGCGAGCCGCCGGCCCGACGGCGGGTTCGCCCAGCGCACCTTCGAGCGCGGCATCGAGGGCGAGACCGACTCGTGTGGCACCGGCGCGGTCGCGGTGGCCGCCGTCGCCCGCCGCCTCGGGATGGTCGACGACGGCACCGTGACCGTCTCGCCGCCGGGGGGAGACCTGTCGGTCGCGGTCGACGACGACGGCGCGACGCTGCGGGGCCCCGTCGTCCGGACGTTCCGCGCCGACGCCGCCATCACCGCCGGGGAGCGCTGACCGTGGCCCTGGACCTGCTCGACTTCCACGAGCGGGCGGTCCGGACGCCCTCCCACGACGACGTCGACCCGATGCGCGAGGTCCTGTGTGGCGCCCTGCGCGAGGCCGGTCAGGCCCCGACGGTCGACGGCGCGGGGAACGTGCTCGCCAGCCGCGAGGGCGCCGAGCCGGGGCCCCACCTCGTGCTGAACACCCACCTCGACACGGTGCCGCCACACGTCCCCTACCGCCGGGAGGGCGACCGCGTCGTCGGCCGGGGCGCCTGCGACGCCAAGGGCCCGCTGTCGGCGCTGCTCGCGGCGTTCCTGGCGGTCGAACCCGCCGGCGGGCGGCTCACGCTTGCGGTCACGCCCGACGAGGAGACCGACTCCACCGGGGCCGCGGCGCTGGACCTGGCGGCCGACGGCTACGTGGTCGGCGAGCCCACCGGGCTGGACGTCTGTACCGCGGCCCGCGGGCGGTTCGAGGGCACCGTCGAGCTGCGGGGCACCGCCGCCCACGCCGCCGAGCCGTCGGCGGGCACCAGCGCCGTCCGGGCGGCGGCGCCGGTGCTCGGTGCCCTCGAGGAGTTCGACGACGCCCACGGGCCCGGCATCCACGACCGCCTCGGCGCGCCGACGCTGACCGCGACCCGCATCGACGGCGGCGAGGCGGCCAACCAGGTGCCGGCGCGCTGTTCGATCACGTTCGACCGGCGCTCGGTGCCGCCGGAGACCGCCGACGGGTTCCGGGCGGCGCTGGCCGACCACCTGGCGGGCGTGGTGCCCGACGGCGTCGAATGCGAGGTCCGGCTGGCCGACCGGGAGACGCCGTTTCTCAAGGCGTTCGCGACCGACCCCGACGAGCCGCTGGCGCGGGCGCTGGTCGGGGCCAGCGGGGGTGCCGTCCGGCCGTTCGGCGCGGCGACGGAGGCCTCGTACTTCGCCGACGACGCGCCGACGGTGGTGTTCGGACCGGGGTCGCTGACGGACGACCAGGGCCCGGTGGCCCACGCGGACCGGGAGTACGTGCCGGTCGGGGAGCTGCGGGCGGCGGCGGAGGCGCTGGAGGCGGCTCTCGGGGAGCTGCTGGGGTAGGTCTCCCCCGCGTTTCCCGCACCGCTCCTCCTGGTGCCTCACTGATTTCAGGGCGGCGTATACGGTCCAACCATCGTGGCAGGCACTTCGCGGGACGTCACCGCATTTCCTCACCCCAGGACCGACAGCCCACGCCCCGGCTCCCTACTCCAGCAGGTCCACGAGTTCGTCGGCCAGGCCGGTGTAGCCCGCCGGCTCGAGGTCCCGGAGCTCCTCGCGAACCGCCTCGTCGACGTCGAGTTCGTCGATCAGCTCGCGGAGCTCCTCGAGCGTGACACGCTGGCCCCGGGTGACCTCCTTCACCCGCTCGTAGGCGGCCTCGTCGCCCTCGCGCCGGAGGACGGTCTGGATGGCCTCGCCGAGCACCTCGGGGGTGGCCTCCAGGTCCTCGGCCATGACCGTCGCGTTCGGAGCGACGGCGTCCAGCCCGGCGGCGGTCTTGCGGTAGCCCAGCAGGCAGTGGGCGAGGGCGGCGCCGACGTTGCGCTTGACCGTCGAGTCCGAGAGGTCCCGCTGGAGCCGCGAGGTGGTGAGGTAGTCCCCGAGGAACGCCAGGTCGCTGCTCGCCTTCGAGAGGTTGCCCTCGGCGTTCTCGAAGTCGATGGGGTTGACCTTGTGGGGCATCGTCGACGAGCCGGTCTCGCCGGCGACGGCCTCCTGGCCGAGGTAGCCCTGGCTCACGTACAGCCAGCAGTCACGGTCGAGGTCGACGAGAACGTTGTTGGCGTTCCGGAGCGCGTCGAACAGCGCCTGGAGGTCGTCGCAGGGATTGACCTGTGTGGTCAGCGGCTCGTGGTCGAGGCCGAGCGACGCCACGAACTCCCGGGCGAAGGCCGGCCAGTCGACCTCGGGGTAGGCCGCGTCGTGGGCGGCGTAGGTCCCCGAGGCACCGGCGAGCTTGCCCGACAGCTCCCCCGCGGCGGCCTCGACGCGGCCGATCGACCGCCCGAGCCGCGCGGCGTACACCGCCATCTCCTTGCCGAACGTGGTGGGCGTCGCCGGCTGGCCGTGGGTCCGGGCGAGCATCGGCAGGTCGCGGTGCTCGCGGGCCATCGTCGCCAGCGCGTCGCGGACGTCCCGCAGCGCGGGCACCAGGACCTCCAGGGCGGCTGGCTCGACGAGCAGCCGGTAGGCCAGGTTGTTCACGTCCTCGCTGGTGAGCCCGAAGTGGACCCACGGGCGCTCGGCCTCGGGGAGGGCGTCGCGGACGAGGTACTCGACGGCCTTCACGTCGTGGTTGGTCGCCGGGTACTCCTTCCAGCCGTCGGTCTCCAGACGCTTGACGGTCTCCGCGTCGGCATCGTCGAACTCCTCGTAGAGCGCCCGGAGCGCCGCACGGCGGTCGTCGTCGACAGCGAGTGGCGTCGCATCAAGGTCGGCGAGGGCGAGCAGGTACTCGACCTCGACCCGGACGCGGGCGCGCATCAGCGCGGCCTCGCTCGCGTACGCGACGAGCGGCTCGGTGGCGCCGGCGTACCGGCCGTCCAGCGGCGAGACGGCGTCGAGCGGGCCGCGGTCGGACATGCGCGACCCTCCTGCGGGGCGGGCGAAAAGCGTGTCGGATGGGCAGGGGTCTGGGCGTCCGACCGCACCTCGTGCTTGCCCGATCATACCGCCAGGAAAGCTCCCGCTCTCCCACCGCAGCCGCCCCGCCCCGCCGACCGCCACTCGTGCTTGACCCTAGGATACCGCCGGAAAGCCCCCGCCCGCTCGACGGCTAGCATTTCGCGTGACCGCGACCGCCGACCGCCACTCGTGCTTGAACCTAGGACACCGCCGGAAAGCCCCCGCCCG